>JALVXE010000188.1:0-2663 GCA_027038385.1 Thermotogaceae bacterium | reverse complement strand
AAACGGGTCCATCCGGACCCTTCAAAGCCAGCGGTGGGACTCGAACCCACAACCTGCGCATTACGAATGCGCCGCTCTGCCGATTGAGCTACGCTGGCTTACCGGTCTGAAAATATATCACACAGGTTTGACGGTTTTCAAGTATCACAAAAACCACCTACGCACATGCGAAAAAAGTGGGTAATATATTTCGGGTGATAACGTGATTCTGGATTTTCTGAAGAGAAACTGGAAATACTATTTAATCGGAGTTCTGGCGCTGATAACGATAGATCTCGCCCAGCTCTATGTCCCAAGGCTCGTTGGGAAAATAGTGGACAAGGTGGAGTTTTTCACGAATCCGCCACCTTCGTCTCTCTATATAGTTTTCTCCAATGATGCTTTGATGTCATTCGTGAAGAGCTTCTCTGCTTGGATAATTGGACTCGCCCTGGCGGTTTTCCTCGGAAGGTTCGTCTGGAGAATGATGATAATTGGGAGTGCCAGGCATTTTGAAAAACAGGCGATGAGAACTCTTTTCGATAAACTCTTGGAGCTCGACCCGATATTCTATGGGAAGATGAACAGAGGAGAGTTGATGTCGAGGTTCACCAACGATCTGAGAGCAGTCTGGAGAATGCTCTCAGCCGGAGTCGTGATAAGCACAGATGCCGCGTTCATGAGCGTGATGTCGATCGTCATGATGGGAACCTTCGTGAACTGGAAGTTGACAAGCTTCGTGATAATCCCCATGCTTTCCATAAGCGTTGTGGTGATATTCTTTGGAAAAGTGATACACAGAACCTTTGCCCAGGTTCAGGAATCGTTTTCCAAACTCTCCGGATTCACAGAAGAGAGCATATCCGCGGTCAGGATAATAAAGAGTTTTTCTGTGATAGATGAGTTCGAGGATATGTTCGAAGAAAGAGCGTGGAAGAATCTAGAAGCCCGGATGAAGCTGGTCCTTGTCAGTGGGATATTCTGGCCGATGGTAAGAGTGATAGGAAGCATTTCTGCTTTTCTCTCCCTGCTTCTGGGCGGAAAGATGGCAATACTTGGGGAAATAACGATAGGAGGTTTCATAGCGTTCAATTCGTACCTCGGCATGCTCGTCTGGCCAATGACGGCCTTCGGTTGGGTGGTGAATATAATTCAGCAGGGGAGAGCCTCACTGAAGAGGGTATACCAAGTTCTTGAGAGCGAACCTTCCGTGAAAGAAAATCCTGATTCTGCATCTTTGGAAAAGTTGAGATACATAGAGATAAACGATCTCGACTACAGGTATCCAGATGATAAGAGGTTTGTGCTTAGGAAGATAAATATGAACATAAACGAGGGAAACTTCATAGGAATCGTCGGCACCGTTGGATCAGGAAAAAGCACTCTGGCGAAGGCCATCCTCAAGTTTCTTCCCGTCGAGAGGGAGAGAATCTTCGTAAACGGAATGGATATAAACGACGTGAATGGAAAAAGTCTGAGAGGAAGAATCGCCTACGTTCCGCAAGAAGGGTTCTTGTTCTCCGACACGATATACAGAAACGTTACTCTGGGAGAGGACATACCAGAGGAAAAAGTGAGGGATGCTCTGAAAACGGCTGGCGTTTTAGATGAGATTGAAAAGCTTCCAGATGGAATATACACGAAAGTCGGGGAAAGGGGTATAACCCTTTCTGGTGGTCAGAGACAAAGGGTTATGATAGCGAGGGCGCTCGTTAGAGATGTAGATCTATATCTGTTTGATGACTGCCTGTCAGCGGTGGATCCAGAAACCGAGGAAGAGATAATAAGATCTTTGAGGTCCAAAATGATTGGAAAAACTCTGGTCGTGATAACACACAGATTGAAGGTTCTTCAAGATGCGGATTGGATATACGTTCTTGATGGTGGGAACATAATTGAAGAAGGAACACACGAAGAGTTGATGAAGAGAGGAGGGCTCTATAAAGAGATGTTTCTCCATCAGACAGTTGGTGATGCTGTGTGAGATACCTAGACGTCTTGAACACACTTTACAACGAAAGGCCACATGGAAAGGTGAAACTCGATTTAGGGCTTGGCAGGATAGAAAAACTCCTTGATCTTTTGGGTAACCCCCAGGATTCATATAAGGTAGTTCACGTGACGGGGACCAATGGGAAGGGCTCTACCTCCAGAATGATTTACAAAACTCTCCTCGAATCTGGGAAAAAGGTCGGTGCGTTTTTCTCACCTCACTTGTACACTTTCAGAGAAAGGATGGAGGTGAACAACGAGAAGATAAAGGAAGAGGAAGTTGTTGAAGTTTTTGAAGAAGTCATGGAGAAAGTCAAACTGTTGGATGAACTCGGAAGAGATTGGATGCCGAGTTTTTTTGAGGTTACGACTGCGATGGCTTTCACGTATTTCAAGAAGAAGAACATCGAGTGGGCGGTTGTAGAAGTCGGTCTCGGAGGAAGGCTCGACGCGACGAACGTGGTTAAGCCGTCTGCCTCGGTTATAACTACCGTAGATTACGATCACATGAACATACTCGGAGATACCCTCGAGAAGATCGCATATGAGAAATCTGGAATAATAAAAGAAGGGGTGCCGGTAATAACCGGTGAGATAAAGAAAGAGCCTCTAGATGTGATAGAGAAAGTTGCAAGAGAGAGGAAAAGCGACCTATCCGTTCTAGAGAGGGATTGCTTCTTCTGCAGCGTTAG
>JALVXE010000187.1 GCA_027038385.1 Thermotogaceae bacterium | reverse complement strand
CTTTCAAAACACCGGGAAGAAACGGATCTCGCCATAAAAGGTTCTGGATTCTTTGTCCTTTCGGATGGAAAGAGGGAGTACTTCACAAGGGCGGGAAATTTCGACGTCGACACCGACGGATCTTTGGTTCAGCTCTCATCCGGTTTGAAGGTTATGGGGTGGATGTCAGAGCTCGACAAGGAGAGCGGAGTTAGGGTGGTGGATAGCAACAAACCGGTCGAGCCTATAAAGATACCTTTTGGTATGACCATGCCGGCGAAAGAAACCACGAAGATGGAGCTGGGTGGAAATCTGAATTCGGATGTTGGATTCAACGCTTTTGATATAACCCTGAAAGACAGCTCTTCGAATCCCCACGATGTACGCGTTTGGTTTTCGAGGGGAGCCGAGATATCTTCCGATCCTACGAATCCATTCTCCGATGTTCAGAGATACATCTACTACGTGGATCAGGACGGAGATGGAGCACCTGATGCAGCCGGAGTCCTGAAAATGGACAAGTTTGGCAATGTGAAGGATGCTGGGATCAACGCTCCCTTGGCAACTGGATCTGATTCCGCAACGACTGACGGGAGCGTCACCCTGAATCTCACGAATTCGTACTACGGTGATTACCTGGTCTCTCTGAAAGGTGATGATGGATCCGTGATATACACCAGAGCTTCGATAGATGGGAACACGGTTACGATAAACGACGACAGGATAAAGAGCGGTGTAACCTACGATTGGAAGGTCATATCCATAGGTGATGGAAAAGCAACGCCAAACACCCTCACCGTGACCATGACAAACGGTAGTGGGACGGTGACCGATCCGACGTACACTTTCAACGGATATTACAAGGTTGTGCTGAAGGATCAAACCACTGGGAAGCCTGTCTACACTACGGTAGTTAAGGTTGACAATTCCAACACGATAAACATAAGTGCTCCGGTCGACGATGGAAATTACGATGTGGACGTTTACCAGTACTACGGAGATAAATATGAGGTCAGCGATGGGGCGGATTTGGTCGTCACTAGGTCTGGGTCCCCAAAGTTCTACGAAGCTGATGATCCGACGAACTTCATAGTTCCAGATTACACAACTCCAAAGTACGTCACCGCCACCACGATCTATGACAGTCTCGGTAAGAGCTACCAGTTGTACATGGAGTTCGTGAAGCTCGGAGACCTCGATGAGAACCACAGAAACGTTTGGATATGGAGAGCGTATCTACCAGGAGGAGAGAAGATATCCTACTTGGATAAAGATGGAAACGAGCTCAGCTCCGCTATAGGAGGAGTCATAAACTTCGACAAGACTGGAAAGATAGATTCCTACGGAATCATAAAAGGTGGAAAGGTGTCCGATATAGATTGGACGAAAGGTGCGAAGAAGATCAGCTTCAGCGCCAAGGATAACGGGGATGGAGTGGTCTCCATAGCGCTCAACTTCGACAATATCTCCCAATACGCGGGCGAATTTTCGGCGGCGACAAAATTCCAAGATGGATACGCTACAGGCACTCTAAAGTCTTTCAATATAAACGACGATGGAGATATAGTCGGAGTCTTTTCCAATGGGAGAACCGATCTCATAGCGAAGATAGCACTCGCCACATTCAACAATCCGGCTGGATTGACAGATGTTGGAGGATCCCTGTTCATAAACAGTGCTAACAGTGGAAATCCGATGATAGGAGAACCCAACAAAGGAGGAAGAGGAAGTATAGTCTCCGGAGCTCTCGAGATGAGCAACGTTGATCTCGCAGAAGAGTTCACGAAGATGATAATCGCTCAGAGGGGATTCCAAGCAAACGCTAGAGTTATAACCACGACTGATCAGATACTCAACGAGCTCGTCAACCTGAAGAGATAATTCTAAGGAGGTGGTGAGCTGTGATCTGGCTCACCAGACTTAACGGTGACAAGTTTGTTCTTAACGCAGATCACATAGAACTAGTTGAGGCTAAGCCGGATACAACGATACTCTTGACTAACGGCGACAAGTACATAGTCAAGGAGGGAGTGGAAGAGGTTATAAACGAGATCATAGAGTACAAGAGAAAGATTTTCCTCGGTTTTGAAAAGAGGTGATGTGAATGGATATCGCTACACTGGCTGGACTGGGACTGGCTTCGGCAGCTATATTCCTTGGTATAGCCTCTGGAGGAGGAGACTTCGGGGCTTTCATAGACATACCATCTATTTTCATCACCGTTGTTGGGTCGTTGGCTTCAACGATAGCATCCGAGCCTAAAGAGTATGGTTTCAAGATCATCCAGATAGCCCTCTCGACTATAAAAGAGCCGCAACTAGATTTCATAGGAACTATAAAGACTCTCGTCTCGTTCTCTGAGAAGGCGAGAAGAGAAGGGCTCCTTTCACTCGAGGAAAACATGGAAGAGATCGAGGATCCTTTCATGAAGAAGGCTATGCAGCTCGTCGTGGATGGGACCGATCCAGAGGTTTTGAAGAACATGCTCTATACGGAGATGGATCTTTTTGAACAAGACCTCAACATGCAAAAATCCGTCTTGGAAGCTGGAGGCGCTTACGCACCTGCGTTCGGAATGATCGGAACACTGATAGGACTCATTCAGATGCTTAAGTCCTTGAACGATCCTTCGACGCTGGGTCCATCAATGGCTGTCGCCCTTATAACAACACTTTACGGATCGATACTCGCAAACGTTGCTTATCTGCCTTTGGCAGACAAGATAGGAAGAAGAACGGTGAAAATACTGCAACTCAAGCGGATGATACTCGAAGGTGTTCTTTCAATACAGGCTGGTGAAAACCCGAGGATACTCGAGGAGAAACTCAAATCCTATCTGCCGGAGAAAGATAGACAGGCTTATGAAAAAGAGGCTCAGGAGGCGACCGCCTGATGGCGGACGGGCAGAAAAAATGCCCCGAGTGTAAACCTGGTGCTCCAGCTTGGATGAGCACATACGGTGACATGGTTACGTTGCTTTTGACGTTCTTCGTCGCCATGATATCCATGAGCACGATAACTCCAGGTAAGTTCCAACAGGTTGCGACTGGAATAAGGTTCGCGTTTGGTGGAAAGCCACCGAGCGTTCTTCTTGGTGGAAAGTCGATAAAGGAAGAACCTCTCATAGAAGCGAGAAGAGGGATAGAACGAGAGATAATCAAGTTGATGGCCAATCCAAAGTACAAGGGAAAGATCACGGTAAAGGAAAAAAAGGAAGGAACTCTGATAATACTCAGAAATATGATGTTCTTCGAGCCGGGAAGGGCGAGGCTCACCGCACAGGCCAAGGAACTTTTGGCGAAGATAGGGGTTATAATAATAGAGCACACCTCAAACGTTTTGGATATATACGGATACACAGACGATCAACCACTACCGCCGAACTCCATCTACCCTTCGAACTGGCATCTCGGAGCTGCGAGAGCTGCGTCGGTTGCTAGGTTCTTCGCTGTGGAGTTGAAGAGAAGGAGAGAAGTTGAAAGGTTAGCGGATATAAGGGCGGGTAGGTTCAACATAGATTACTACTACGATCCAGATAGGTTCGTTCCCATAGGTGTGGGGGATAAAGCGATAAAGAAGGATATAAAGAGGCTCAAAGCTGAGATGGATGTAGAGAAAAAGCTCATAGAAGAGCAGGTTAAGGAAGGAAAGCTCACATATAACCAGGCGGTTAAGAAATTGACGGAATTAAACAATCAGTTCCTAAAGGAAGTCCAAAAGCTGAGGAAGGATTACAGGAGAATTGATATACTTATAAAGAGGCAGACCTTGTAGCCAAGGGGGGATAAACATGCCAGAGGATGAAGAAATGCAACCTGAAGAAGGGAAACCTAAGAAGAAATTGGATATGAAGTCGATGATGCTAACGTCCGTTATATCCATGGTCATGGCATTCTTAGTTTTATATTTGGCGGGACCTATGATACTCGGAACCAATCAGAAACAAGAAGAGACGAAAAAGCAGGAGGTCCCAAAGCAGAGAATACCCATCACCGCAGTTCTCATAGGTGCTGGATCGAACCAGACATTCGTTTTAAAAGGTGCAAGAGATGTGGCGGTGGTGGATTCACTCGTTTTCAAAGTCGGAAGCGATGCCTGCAGAGCTGCCATAGCCGATGATAAACCCCTCATAATGGATGCACTCATGAAGATATTCATAAGCAAATCCAAAGCGGAGCTGGCCACGCCTGCGGGGATTGAGCTTTTGAAGAAACAGATAAAAGAAGCCGTGGAGCTTATAACTGGATGCTCTGGAAACGATGGGGTGTTGATGGTTTATCTTTACATAAAGGCGTTCGCGACTACGGAATAAGGGGGTGAATCCCCGTGTCTGACGTACTCAGTCAAGAGGAAATAGACAAACTTCTACAATCTCTATCAAGTGGAGAAGTGGATATAGAGGAGATAAAGGAAGAGGAGAAAAATGTAAAGCCTTACGATTTCAAAAGGCCTAGCAAGTTCTCGAAGGAGCAGCTCAGAACCTTCGAGATGATACACGAGAATTTCGCTAGAACTGTTTCAACCTATCTATCCGGCAGGGTTAGGAGTTTCGTCAACGTATCGCTCGCGAGTGTCGATCAGATAACCTATGAGGAGTTCACCAGATCTCTTCCGAATCCATCGTTCATAACCGTCTTCTCAGCGAGGGGGCTCATGGGTAATGCCGTTATGGAGATGGGGCTCGAGATATTCTACACGATACTCGATCTCATACTGGGAGGGCCGGGTGTTCCAATAAGCAACAGGAGCCCCACGGATGTTGAAACGTCCATAATGAGAAAAGAAGTGATAAACATACTAACCCACCTTGCTCAGGCTTGGGAGGACATACAGGAGTTCGTTCCAGCGATAGAGAACATCGAATCCAATCCTCAGTTCGTTCAGGTCGCACCGCCGAGTGAAATGGTCGTTCTTGTCACGCTCTACATGTCGGTTGCTAAGACTGAGGGGTTCGTGAACATATGTTGGCCATCTTCAATGATAGAGCCATTTGCAGAGATGCTTTCTGCAAGACTCTGGTTCACAACCGCTGGCCCAAAATCCACAAAGGAAGATGAGGAGAGATTGAAGAAAAATATCTCCAAAACAATCATGGAGGTCTCCGCGGTTCTTGGTGAGGCTACGACGAGCCTCGGAGAGATATTGATGCTCAACGTGGGTGATGTTATAAGGCTCAACAGCCATCACGACGATCCCGTGGTCGTCAGGGTTAACGGAAAGGATAAATTCCTCGCGATTCCGGGAACTTACAGAGGAAACTACGCCGTGAAGATATCCGATATCCTTCGGGAAGAGGTCGAAGAGATAGAGTCTGAAGATTCGGAGGTGGAATGATGTCCGATCAGTTCCTCTCTCAAGATGAATTAGATGCCCTTTTGAAAGGGCTCGGTAATGAAAACGAGAATGAAACTTTCAGGGGTGGGGGAAGTTTAACGGACATGGAAAGGGATATGATAGGAGAGGTTGGAAACATCTCCATGGGAGCCGCTGCAACGGCTCTGTCGACGATACTCGGCAGGGAAGTCAACATAACCACGCCGGTTGTGGAAGAGGTGAAGTTCGGAGAAGTTGGGAAAGATTTCAGCGGTGAGAAAGTAGTTGTAACAATAGAGTTCGTTGAAGGGCTCACTGGTCTGAACGTTCTTGTCCTCCAAAAGGACGTGGTTGCAAAGATAGCGGACATAATGATGGGAGGTACTGGGGAGACGGACAATGAAGATATAGACGAGATAAAACTCAGCGCGGTGTCTGAGGCGATGAACCAGATGATGGGTGCAGCTGCGACAGCAATGAGTGATTTCTTCAAGTCCAAGGTTGACATAACTCCACCTAAGGTTGAGGTTTTGAACTTCGACGATCCCAACATATCTTTTCCGCCCATAGAGGCTGATCCTGATACGCCGGTTGTTAAAGTTTCGTTTGATCTCGAAATTGAAGGACTACCAACTTCAAAGTTCATACAGATAATGAGTAGCGATCTCGTCAAGCAGATGTACGACATGTTCATGAAACTCCAGAAAGAAGAGACTGAGAAAGCAATCCAGCAGCAAGCTCAATCTGCTCCCGCTCAGCCACAACCACAGCCACAGCCACAACCTGCTCCCGCAGCAGCGCCGATGCAAACGTCAATGCAGATGCCGATGATGCCACAAACTCCTGTTCAGCAGCCCGTTGCGGCTGAACCCGCACAATTTCAACCTCTCACACCAGGTCAACCTCAGCAAATGGAAGTTCCGCCGGATAAATTGGCACTTCTCTTCGATGTTCCGCTCACTGTAACCGTCGAGCTTGGGAGGACGAGAATGACTTTGAAGCAGATACTGGAATTATCCGTTGGATCGCTCATCGAGCTTGACAAACTCACTGGTGAACCCGTAGATATACTCGTAAACGGTAAACTCATAGCCAGAGGAGAAGTCGTCGTCATAGACGAAAACTTCGGCGTCAGGATAACGGAGATAGTCAGCCCCAAGGAGAGGTTCTATGCGGCTCAGTAAGTTTTACTTCCCTTTCGTGATGCTTCTTCTTGTGACACTTGGGATTTCCGAACCACTCGCTGATTTTTTTGCTAGAGTCGCAGGCAAGAGAAATTTCGTAGTGGATGTAGATATGGTTTTCCACGTCAGAGATAAGGACGGAGAATTCATCAAGCCAAATCCAGAAGCTAGGTTTCTCCTCGTCATTCGAAACATGGAAGACTACTATTTTAGGCTCGAGAAACCGGATGTGTTCTCGGGCATAGAATTCGTTTACTTTTCGCGCTCTGAAAGATTGTACTCCGGATTCAATGGGAAGTACACGATGGACGTGATGGCCGTCTCCCAGGATTACATAGTTAACACGGTGAAGGATGTGCTCGATTCCTTGAAAGAACCGTTGTTTGCTGTAGAGAAGAAAACCAGTGGAGATATCACTGTTTACAATTTCAAGTACACCCAGGTCATGAGGTTCATAATAAGGAGGCTTCAAATAGAACCGATCAGAATGGAGATATTTGTGGATAGGAGAAAAATATCTTTGAAAAAGATTCGGTTGCTCGGTAGCGACGATGAGTACGTGGATATGAACGTGATCAGAC
>JALVXE010000186.1 GCA_027038385.1 Thermotogaceae bacterium | reverse complement strand
AAAAAGATAAGTGCGCTACTGGACGTTGGTGGAGAGGAAGATGGAATAGCCATTCTCGGGTACTTGAGAGCTTTTATGAAAAACACAGCGGTTTACTTCGTGGTGAACACGAAAAGGCCGTTCACGGACAGCGTTGAGAGCATCATCAAGTACTATGAGAAACTCAAAAACAGAGCACGGGTGGAATTCGATTACATAGTCTCCAACACGAACTTGGGATCTGAAACGACAAAGGAGATAGTCAAGGAAGGAGAGGAAATCATCGAAGAAGTCTCCAGAAGAACGGGGATCCCGGTGGCTTTCACGGCCGTGCCGTCTTTTCTAAAGGATTGCGATTGTAAGTTCGATAAATTCATTCTCGAGAGATACATGGAGCCGCCTTGGTGAAGGAAAGGAGGGTGAATATGGCAAAGAGAACTCTCGGATACATAGAGATAGATCAGGAAAGATGTAAGGGATGTGGACTCTGTATAGATGCTTGCCCTGTGAACGTCATCAAGTTCTCGGAGAGCTTCAACTCCAAGGGCTATCACCCAGCTGAGTACATAGGTGAAGGTTGTATAGCCTGTATGTTCTGCTACTACATGTGCCCTGATGTCTGTATAACAGTTTACAAGTACAAACAACCCGTCGTGACTAAGTAAGGAGGGGATAGGATGGGCGAAAAGATAATGGTCAAGGGAACGGAAGCCATCGGTGAAGCCGCCATAAGAGCCGGATGTAGGGTTTACTTTGGGTACCCGATAACTCCTCAGAGCGAGCTCACCGAGTACATGTCAAGGAGAATGGAAGAAGTTGGAGGGGTTTTCTTACAGGCGGAGAGCGAAGTAGCCACGGTTAACATGATGTACGGTGCGTCCTCCGTCGGTGCGCGTGTGATGACTTCGACCTCCTCCCCGGGATTCTCTCTGATGCAGGAAGGGATATCTTACATGGCGAACGCACAGCTTCCCGGGGTCTTCGTGGACGTTGTGAGGGGGGGACCAGGACTCGGTGATATCCAGCCTTCTCAAGGGGATTACTTTCAGATAGTCAAGGGAGGTGGTCATGGGGATTACAGACTTCCGGTGTACTCACCATCCAGCCTTCAGGAAGCGGTTGAGCTCACAATATACGCTTTCGACGTTGCTGATAAGTACAGAACACCTGTTGTGATATTTGCTGACGGTATGATGGGTCAGATGATGGAGCCAGTCGAGTTCCCAGATCCGATAGATCCAGATTCCCTTCCGGAAAAGGGCTGGGCGCTCACCGGGGCAAAGGGAAGAGACGCGAGGTACGTGACCTCGTTTGACATAGATCCGTACAAGCTGGAGAAGATGAATCTAGATCTTCAGGAGAAATACAAGAAAATAATAGAAGAGGAGCAAAAATGGGAAGAGTTCATGACGGACGACATGGAAGTTCTCTTCGTGGCTCATGGAACGGTTGGAAGAATCGTCAAGAGCACTGTCAAATTGGCGAGGAACAAGGGAATAAAAGCAGGACTCTTCAGGCCAATAT
>JALVXE010000185.1 GCA_027038385.1 Thermotogaceae bacterium | reverse complement strand
ATTTCTTCTCGAGATCCCTAGGGATTTGGATAGATATTTGTCCAGCCTCATCAGACCATTCTCTCGAGTATCGCTCCAACGAACCTCCTCGCCATCTCACTCCTTGGAGATGAGAAGAACTCTTCAGGCGAAGCCTCCTCAACTATAGTTCCACCTTCCATGTAGGCAATCCTACTTGCAACATGCTTTGCGAACCCCATCTCGTGCGTGACGACGACCATAGTTCTTCCCTCAAAGGCTAACTTCTTCATGACTTCCAAGACTTCACCGACGAGTGATGGATCGAGTGCAGATGTCGGTTCGTCGAACAGTATGAGCTCTGGCTCCATGGCTAGTGCCCTCGCTATCGCTACCCTTTGTTTCTGACCTCCAGAAAGCTTCTGGGGAAAGACGTTTGCCTTATCTACAAGTCCGACTTTCTCAAGATAAAACCTTGCTCTTTCCCTAGCTTCCTTCCAATCGATCTTTTTCACCTTCACAAGACCAACAGCCACGTTGTCGAGTGCGTTCATGTTGGAAAAGAGGTTGAAGTGCTGGAAAACGAATCCCATCTTCGATCTCGCCTTCCTTATCAACCTCTTGTTCTTTGGATCCAATTCCCTACCTAGAAACACCACCCTTCCTTTATCCGGTGGTTCCAGCATGTTCATTATCCTCAAAAGCGTGGATTTCCCGGCCCCCGATGGTCCCAATATGACGAGTATCTCCCCCTTGTTTATCTCTAGGTTCACCCCCTTGAGAACTTCAAGATCCCCAAAATTCTTGTGGATATTCTCCACCTTTAAGACACTCATGATAGACTCATCCTCCTTTCGATGATCCTCCCGCTCACGGATATGACAGAAGTGACCAGGATATAAAGAAAAGCCACTATTATGTAGCTTTCAAAACTCGCCAGCGTTCTCGTGCCAACTTGTCTCCCCATCATCGTGAGTTCTTGAAGAGCTATCACCGATGCCAGGGAGCTATCCTTTATAAGGCTGACCATCTGACCTATCAGGGGTGGTAGCGATATCTTGAATGCCTGCGGAAATATCACAGTTGAAAATATCTGAAATTCACTCATGCCGAGGGACTTCGCGGCTTCTATCTCTCCTGGATCGACCGCCTCTATACCCGCCCTTATTATCTCCGTCATGTACGCTCCCTCAAACGCCGACAGTGCCAGAGCAGCTGCCCAGAACCTGTCCAAGTTCATTATCGTTCCAACACCGTAATAGGTTAGGAGAATTATCACGAGGAGCGGGGTGTTCCTGAAAAACCACACGTAAAGCCCTGCAATGTCTTTCAAAAACTCGATCTTGCTCACTCTGAAAACAGCGAACACGACACCAAGTGCAAAAGATATGAGTATTGATACCGCACTGACTTTCAAAGTCACCAACAGTCCTTCCCAGAAGAGTTTTTTGTATCTCAAAACTATCGGCCAGTTGAAAGGGTAAACTCTTGCTATCATCAAGTACATAACCGCGGCGAGGGCAACAACCCCGCCGACGGCTATGATTTTAGAC
>JALVXE010000184.1 GCA_027038385.1 Thermotogaceae bacterium | reverse complement strand
GAAAGGATATTCTTCTTGTCTCTGCCGTGACCGGTGAGGGGCTTGATGAGCTAAAGAAAGTTGTATGGAACGCAATAGGGAGCTCCAAAAAAGTCCTTTACGGTGGAAAACCATCGGAGGGCATGAAGATCAAACGGCCCGCTCCAGTATGGAGAGAACTCCCGAGAAGGATAGATATCTCCATTGAAAAGATAGGAGAGAACGAATACAGGATCGTATCCGAAGGTCTGAAGATCTGGCTCAGGAGGTTCGACATAAACGAGAAGGATATGAGATTGATGATCCTCGATGTTCTGGAAAGGAGCGGTTTGACTTCCAAGTTGAAAGAAGCTGGTGTCAGAATCGGGGACACCGTGTACGTCGGTGATTTTGCCTTCGAATTCGTCGAGTGAGGTGATCGTGTGAGAATAGGGATATACGGAGGAGCTTTCAACCCTGTTCACAACGGTCATGTCATTTTGGCGATCTTAGCCAAAGAGTGTTTGAATCTCGACAAGCTGATCTTAGTCCCTACTTTCTTTCCTCCTCACAGGGATCCGAGGATCTTCGCACCTTTTGAGAAACGCTTTCGATGGCTAAAGCTCGCTTTCGAAAGGCTAAAAGGTTTTGAGATCAGTGATTATGAGAGAAAGAAAGGTGGTGTGTCTTACTCGATAGAAACCGTCGAATACTTTTCCAAGGAATTTGGTGTTAAGCCCCTTTTCATAATAGGTGAGGACTCTGCGGTGAACTTCGATAAATGGTACAGATATGGAGAGCTTATGAAGATGGCGGATTTCGCGGTGTATCCACGCTTCAGAGAATCGAGATTCGATGAGATAAGAAGGAAATTTCCAAAGTTCATCCTGATGGATCTTCCCTTGATCGAGATATCATCCACAGAGATCAGAAGAAGAATCTCACTCGGAAGACCGATCAGAGGAATGTTGCCAACGAGTATAGAGGAAGATGTTATCGAAACTTTCCAAGAGGTGATGGGATGAAGCCAATCAGGCTGAGGGTGGAGAACTTCCTGGGAATAGAAAAGGTCGATTACGAGTTCGAACCCGGTATCTTCGTCATGGTTGGAGAAAACGGTAGTGGGAAAAGCTCCTTTTTTGAGGCCATACACTTTGCACTCTTTGGGTCAGGAATAAGGTTTGGAAAGAGAAGCATCAGACCCTACATAAGAAGAGGTTCGAACAAGGCTACTGTAGACTTCACTTTTGAACGTGGTGGGAAAGTCTACAGAATCGTAAGAGTAATAACACCAAGCAGGTCTAGATCGGAAATATACGAGGTCGTTGATGGGAGAAGCAAACCTATATCAGAGGATCCAAACAAATTCATAACACATCTTCTGGGAATGGATCCGGATGTGTTTCAAACGGTTTTTTTAATACCTCAGGGAAGGATAAACGATATTATGGACAAAATGGGAGATCTCAGAAGTATGATAATGAAGATAACGGGTTTCGATGAAAAAAAGAGAGCTCTGATGGAAGTGCTCAAGGATATGAGAAGGAACCTTGAAAGAAGTTTTGC
>JALVXE010000183.1:6116-7164 GCA_027038385.1 Thermotogaceae bacterium | reverse complement strand
GCTTGACCTTGCCCTGATCTATGATATATTACGACGCGTGAGAGCCGGAGACGGTAGGTACGTATAAAGGGCGACAGCCGCCTACCCGAGGCTCCCCAAGCTTTGGGCTTGTGGTGGGCCTCATGTTGGAGGCCTTTTTCTTTTTTAGAAAGGAGGTGCGAGACTTGATAACCAGAGAAAAGAAAGCTGAGATACTGGAGTTCCTTCAGGATGTTCTTCCAAAATCTTCTCTGATACTCCTAACGGATTTCACGGGTATGACGGTCGATCACATGAAGGGACTCAGAGAGGGGTTGAGGGAGAAATTCGCGGACGGAGCAAGGTACATGGTCGTTAAGAACACGCTTCTCAGAATATCCTTCGAGAAAACGGGATTCGATCTGTCCGAAGTGGAAAAAGACCTCCACGGCCCGACTGCCATCCTCTACGTCACAGATGGAGATCCGATAGAAGCCATAAAGATCATCTATAACTACGTCAAGGACAACAAGATAGAGACGTTCAGGTTCAAAGGCGGATTCATGGATGGAAAGTACTTCGAAGGAGAACAGGTCGAGGAACTTTCAAAACTTCCGTCAAAACAAGAACTCTACGCCATGCTCGTTGGAGCCGTCCAGGGACCCATCAGAGGGCTTGTTTACGCTCTCTCTGGTATCACGAGAAACCTCGTTTATGTTTTGAATGCCATAAAGGAGAAAAAAGAAGAGTGAGGAGGTGTGTGGCATGACTATCGATGAAATCGTGCAGGCTATCAAGGAGATGACGGTTGCTGAGCTTGCAGATCTCGTCAAGAAGCTCGAGGACGAATTCGGTGTCAGCGCTTCTGCCCCAGTTATGGCGGCGATGCCGATGATGGGAGCCGCTGGAGCGGCGGGGGGACAAGCTGAGGAGAAGACGGAATTCGACGTCGTCCTCAAGAGCTTTGGATCCCAGAAGATCAAGGTCATCAAGGTCGTCAGGGAGATCACCGGGCTTGGACTCAAAGAGGCCAAGGATCTCGTTGAGAAGGCCGGGACTCCGGATGCTGTGGTCAAAAGCGGTGTAACGA
>JALVXE010000183.1:0-6106 GCA_027038385.1 Thermotogaceae bacterium | reverse complement strand
TAACGAAGGAGGAGGCAGAAGAGCTCAAAAAGAAGCTGGAAGAAGTTGGAGCAGAAGTGGAAATCAAGTGACCACACGAAGAAAACGCCCACCGATAGGTGGGCGTTTTTATCTCTCCTGATTCAATTTCACCAGCGGCTTCTTCTTCCTTTTTTCTCCATCCTCTTTCTGTACTCGGAAAACTTCGCATCGCTTTCCTTGAGAAACCTCTTGAGTTTCTTTTCAAAATCCTGTTTCTTCTTGTCTTCTTCACTCGTTTCCTGCTGTTTTTGAGGCTCCAAGTTCATCTCTTTCAACGTCACTTCCCATTTTCCGTCTTTCGTCTTTCCTATGATCTTCCCCTCGATCTCTTGACCTTCCTTCAAGAAGTCCCCGACTTTCTCTACATATCCCTTGGCTATCTTAGATATGTGAACGAAGCCCTTCTCACCACCTTCGAATTCCAAGATAGCTCCATACTTCAGAGTTTTCACGACTTTTCCTTTCACATGATCGCCGACTTTCACCCTGCCAACCTCCCACAGAACAGATTGCTCATGCATTCAGATAAGAATCTCCGTACTTCTTTCTGAACTTTTCAATTCTCCCTTCGGTGTCGACTATCACGGCTCCAGCACCTTTACCCTGGTAGAACGGGTGACAATTCGAACACACGTCTATCTTCACATTCTCACGGGTCGTCCAAAACGTATGCTCTGCGCCACAAGAAGCACATTTGACCGTGACGAGTTTCATCTCCGGGTGTATTCCCTTCTTCAACCTTACCTCACCTCCTGCAGATTTCTAAACACGCTTGAATTTACATCATAGCGGTCTAGCTTGTCAAGCTTCATCTATCTTGACGAGCTTTATCTCTCCCTCGCTCTTCAGCGGTATGGTCTTGTATCTCAAATCGTGATAAGCCGTTATCCTCCTAACAGTTCTGCTCTTGGATCTCATGACTATCGATTCGGTTATGGCTTTGTGCTTTCCGTACTTCACCCCTCTTAAAAACTCACCGTTCGTAACACCTGTAGCCGCGAAAATCACGTTCTCTCCACCGACCAGATCTTCTGTGAGGTAAACTTTTTCCACGTCCCATCCATCTTTTACGAGCTTCTCCTTTTCTCCTTCATCTATCGGCCACATCTTCATCTGTATTTCACCACCGATTGTTCTGAGAGCTGCCGCGGCTAAGATACCTTCTGGTGTTCCTCCGATCCCTATGTACATATCGACAAAGCTCTCGGGCATCGCGGTGGCAATCACCCCGGCTATATCTCCATCGCTTATGAGCTTTATTCTAGCCCCGAGGGAACGTACTTTCTCTATGATCCCCCTGTGCCTTTCTCTATCCAGTATAACAACTGTAAACTCGCTTATATCCTTTCCGAGTATCGCGGCTGCCACCCTTACGTTCTCCCTTATCGGAGCGTTTATATCGAGTTTCCCTTTGAGTTCCGGACCAACGGCGAGTTTCAGGGAGTAGAACGTCGGTATGTAAGCCATCTTTCCGCGCTCTGCGGCGGCGATCACGCTTATCGCGTTCGGCCTTCCGTACGCAACAAGCCTCGTTCCATCCACTGGATCTACCGCTATATCAAGTTCTGGAGCATCTTCTTCCCAGTTTCCAACTTCCTCTCCTATGTAGAGCATGGGAGCTTCGTCTTTCTCGCCTTCACCTATCACGACTTTTCCTCTCATGTTTATGTAATCGAGCATTCCCCTCATTGCGTCAACTGCAGCTTGATCTACGGCATTTTTGTCTCCTCTCCCAAGAAGCCTGCTCGACATCAGGGCAGCGGATTCCGTGACCCTAACGAGGTCGAGTGTTATCTCCCTGCTCGTTTGCAACAGTCTCACCTCACATCGGGTAGTACCCTCTCTTCTTCACCGCAGTTGCAACCCTATCTATCGCTACTATGTAAGCCGCCGTTCTCATATCGGTGTTGAACTTCTCTTTGGTTTTGTACACCTCTCCAAACTGCTTGACCATTATCCTCTTGAGTTTCCTCCTTATATCGTCTATGTCCCAGAAGAAGCTCTGTAGATCCTGGACCCACTCGAAGTAGGAAACCGTGACTCCACCAGCGTTCGCGAGTATATCTGGAACGATGAAAACGCCCTTTTCGAGCAGGATCTTTTCAGCTTCCTCCGTGGTGGGCCCGTTCGCACCTTCGATTATTATCTTTGCCCTTATGTCCTTGGCTATATCGGCCGTTATGGTTTTCTCAAGAGCCGCCGGTATGAGTATGTCCACATCGAGTGTTAGAAGCTCTCTGTTCGTTATGGCCTTTCCCTTGGGATATCCCTTTATGATTCCGCCGTTTTCGTCTCTGTACCTTATCAGATCGTCTATATCAAGGCCATCTTCGTTGTACACCCCACCGCTTATGTCGGAAACCGCAACGACCCTGGCTCCGTACTCCTTAGAAATTATCCTCGCAGTGTTCGATCCAACGTTCCCAAATCCTTGCACAGCCACCGTGGCGTTCTTTATATCCATCCCAAGAACATCTGCGGCCTCGTTTGCCACTATCGATACGCCTCTACCCGTGGCTTCAGATCTTCCCTCGGATCCTCCAAGGTCCACCGGCTTTCCCGTGACGACACTCAGGACGGTGGCTCCGACGTTCATGCTGTACGTATCCATAAACCACGCCATTATCTGCTCGTTGGTGTTGACATCCGGAGCGGGGATGTCCTTGTTCGGTCCTATCATCAGCTGGATTTCAGAGAAAAACCTCCTTGAGAGCCTCTCGAGCTCCCTTTCTGAGAGCTCTTTTGGGTTCACCCTAACGCCACCTTTTCCACCACCGTAGGGAAGGTTCATAACCGCACACTTCCAAGTCATCCAGAAGGCGAGTGATGCTACTTCATCGAGGCTGACGTTCTGATGATACCTTATCCCGCCTTTTGCAGGTCCTCTCGCCGTGTTGTGCTGGACCCTATAACCGACGAATATCTGAACCTCCCCGTTGTCCTTCATCATCGGAAAGTGGACAGTCATGATGCGTTGTGGCCACAGGAGGAACCTCTTTATGTTTTCATCAAGATCTATAAGCTTGGCAGCTTTCAGAAACTGATGCTGAGCCATCTCGTAAAGAGGACCTGGTGGTTGTAAAAGCGATTCACCCATCTTAATACCTCCTCCTCAATGAGAATTGCACGTTTTGAGTATAACATTTACGCTTCAAATTCCCGTACAAATTTCAAACTGAACATAAAAGCCACGAAACTCGCGATGAAGAGCAAAAAGTCTTCTTGAGAAAATTTCTCGGGACTTGAGAGAAGCGAAGCCAACTTCCAGAGAATCAAGAAGCCGCTGATGGTTATCGAGAATATCCCACCTGTGAGTATGTGTGCGGCTGAGTGCCAATGTTCACCGCGTGAAGGCTCGAATCCGAACACGTATATGAGTGCGATTATCTCCACCAAACTCCCCCACAGGATTTTTCCAGAATGTATGTACATTATCCCAATCAGGAAAAAGACCACGAAGAACACCGCCATTACCGCCTTCACCATATCAGCCTCCCGACCAAACTTATAAGAAGCGCAATGGTGTAGGCAACCGCAAGGCTGTAAAGGATCGAGAATGTAGCCCATTTCCATCCACCTGCTTCGGACTTTATCACGGCTACTGTAGCGAAACACGGCATGTAAGCCATGACGAAGAACATGAACGACAGCGCCATGTAAGGAGTTATGACACTTGGAAGAACTTCCGCTGGATTTCCGTACATCATCTGAAAGGTGGATACGACGACTTCTTTAGCCGCGGCTCCAAATATCAGGGCTGTGACCATCTTCCAGTCGTATCCAAGAGGTCTGAATATCGGTTCGAATATCTTTCCAAGATCGGCTGCGAGACTGTTATCACCAGCAGATGGGAAGTTTCCCAAAAACCATATGATTATTGCAGATATGAGAATGATCGTTCCTGCCTTTTCCAAAAAGTGCTTCCCTCTTTCCCAAACGTAGAGCCATAAGTTCTTCGCACTCGGAAGCCTGTACCTAGGAAGTTCCATAACC
This sequence comes from Thermotogaceae bacterium, assembly GCA_027038385.1. Classification (GTDB taxonomy): domain Bacteria; phylum Thermotogota; class Thermotogae; order Thermotogales; family Thermotogaceae; genus WGAO01. The sequence continues at coordinate 2,092 of JALVXE010000183.1, read as the reverse complement.
AGCGGAACCGGTTGACCTTTGAACAATACCTTGTTCAAAACAGTAGCAGATATAGCGGTCAGAACTATACTCGAGAGGTATATCGAGAATATAACCACTGTCTCTTTCCCCTTGAAGAATATTCCAGCCAAGAGTATGTAGGTTGGAAGCCTCGCAGAACACGTTATGAACGGGGAGACTAAGATGGTTATCAATCTTTCCCTGTAGTCCGGTATCCCCCTTGTTGACATCACAGCTGGAACATTGCATCCGAATCCCAGTATCAAGGACATGAACGATCTTCCGGAGAGTTTTAGCTTGTACATCAATTTGTCTATGACGAAAGCCGCCCTTGGGAGGTAGCCAACTTCCTCCATGAACCCAAGAGCCAGGAACATCCCGAATATGTTGGGAACGAAAACTAGGACCGCTCCGACACCACCAATCACTCCGTTGACGACAAGAGAAGTGACCCACCCACTCCCCATGATCGTCCGCATCCATTCACCGAGTGCTGAGAATCCCCGATCTATGAGATCGGAAAACGGCGACATCACGTCGAATGTGAACGAAAATGCGAGATACATCATGGCGAGGAATATCGGTATCCCCAAGAACTTGTGAGTTATGACATGATCCAGTGCTTCGGACAGACTCATCTTCTTCGTTGGAATGGACATGGCCTCTCTGAGAACCGAATCTATGTATTCATACCTTCTTTGCGCTATCATTTCCTTGAACTTCTTAGCTTCAAGCTCACTGGGAGCCTTGATGTTGTAATCTCCCAAGATCTCCACAACTTCCGGGTCTCTCTCAAGAGCCTTTATAGCTAGCCACCTCTTTTTATAGGATGACAGCTCCTTCACGTTTTCAATCTTTTTTTCGATATCGTTGATTCTCTCTTCTATCTCGGGTTGGTACTTGAAGTTTACGAAGGAGTGAACTTCTCTCTTTCTTATTATGTGGAGAATTCTGTCTAGGAGCTCTTCTATTCCCTCACCCGTCACTGCGGATGTGAAAACCACGTGTACACCGAAGTGCTTCTCGAGCTCGTACTTGTCTATCCTGAGGTTCTTCTTTCTCGCTTCGTCTATTGAGTTTACAACGAGCATGACGTTTTCCCTCATCTCCAAGACTTCTATCAAAAGGAACAGGCCCTGCTCCATGTTGAGAGCGTCCACAACGACCACGATCACATCCGGGTGCTCTCTCAACAGATAGCCTCTCGTGACTTTCTCATCGAGAGATATCGCTCCAAGGGAATATATTCCAGGGAGGTCGACAAACTTGAGTTCAACTCCCCTCCAGGTTTTGGTTCCTTCCTTTCTTGAGACCGTCACACCTGGCCAATTCGCTACATACTGGCGGGCCCCCGTTATCGCGTTGAAAAGCGAGCTCTTCCCAACGTTCGGGTTCCCAACAAGGGCCACGGTCTTCACTTCAAATCTCCTCCACCATTATCTTCTCCGCCATCCCCATTCCTATTCTGATGATTCTTCCATCCACAAGAGCCGTTATCGGAAATTTTGACCTAACCTCGATAAGGCTTCCAATATACAATCCCATCGATTTGACCCTCGACATGAAAAAAGGCCCTCCCAGGAAAGCCTTTACCACATAACGTTTCCCAACTTCTGCCATCGAGAGAGGGAAACTTCTTTCGACCGGCTGGACCTCTATCAGATCTGCCTCGCTGTTTCTGAGTGTGATCATCTTTCCATGGACCGTGTAGACACGCGGGTCTCCGAAGGGAGCTTCTCTGACGACCTCGACGATCGTACCTGGAACGAATCCAAGACCTAGGATCCTTCCCTGAAGATCTGGTTGAAAGTTCACGGATACGATTTTTACTTTCGTTCCAACAGCGGCTTCTGAGAGTTTCATCCTTTTCCCTCCGAGACTGCTTCTAAAAACCATGTTAGAATATACCACAGCACATTCTATTTCAAGGAGGTGTGGGGATGCGTAGGTATTTCTGGATAGTTGCGCTCATAGTTTTAGCGCTACTTTTGTCTCTCACCAGCTGTAGCCAACCGCAACCCTATGGAACCATCAAAGGAGTTAGAGAAATTTACACACTCGGGAGTACAGTTACTATCGAGTGGTATACGGT
>JALVXE010000182.1 GCA_027038385.1 Thermotogaceae bacterium | reverse complement strand
ACGTGAGAGAGAGCAAGGAAGATACTTTAGCAGAGGAACCGGGGGGGATAATTCATGAGGATTAACCACAACTTGGCTGCGCTTAACGCGTGGCGAAACATAAACAAAAACTCTTTAGAATTGAACAAGACCTTGGAGAAACTGAGCTCAGGTCTCAGGATAAACAGAGCCGGGGATGATGCTGCAGGACTCGCCATAAGTGAAAAGATGAGAGGTCAGATCAGGGGTTTAAGGATGGCCATAAAGAACGCTCAGGACGCCATCTCGATGATTCAGACTGCTGAAGGAGCTTTGAATGAAGTTCATTCAATCCTTCAGAGAATGAGAGAATTAGCGGTTGAAGCGGCATCTGACACGAACACGGATGTTGACAGGTCAAACCTTCAGAAGGAAGTCAATCAGCTTCTGGAGGAAGTCGATAGAATAGCGAGGGCCACGGAATTCAACACGAAAAAGCTTCTAGATGGAACCCTGGAGATATTCAGAGACAGATACGATTCTAAAATAGTCACAGGTGGAAACTTCCAGCTCAAGACTGAGGACATAAGTATGAACACGGTCGCCGCCGGAACCGGAATAGCCTCGTATTCGGTGGATTTGAAGGCGAACGACAACGTTGGGAAGACTTACAACGTTGTTATACTCGGGAATCCGTTCGAACTAACCTTGAAATCCTCCGGTTCGGACCAAGTGTACTACGATTTAAAATTCAACGGAGTTTCATTGGCCACTGGAACCGCAACAGGTGGATACGCAGCTCTTGACGTGGGAGGCTTCACAGTAGGTCTTCACTTTACCACCAGCATGAACACTCTCGACAACATAAGCGTTACCGTTAAAAACGATACAGCTTTCGATTCGAACAACGCTCCCGAAGGCACATACGTTGTGGAAGTTGGGCAGTTTAAAGGGAGTGTGACGAGCCCTCTAGACGTCAGGGTAGTCCACTCCAGTGAGTATGGTGAAGCAGCTGAAGTGGTCAGCTTCAGTGATGGGCAGAAAGACTACTATGGAGCATCCTTGAAGCTCAACGGGAACACCCTTGAATTGAACTCACTTTACGCTATAAGGTTCAAGTGGAGAACGGACGTCTACAACCTGAATGACTTTGGAAATGCGCTACCAATAGAGGAAGTGGTTGACAGTGGTGTGGCCAGGGTCGAGGGAGTGAACACGAGTGGGGATAAACTCATATTCCAGATAGGTGCTAACGAAGGTCAGAACATGGTAGCAGGAATCGACAAGATGGACTCAGCTTCCCTTGGTTTGACCAAAGATTCAGTTAACTTAACAACTCAAAACGGTGCAGAGAGAGCGATAATGGTGATAGATGGTGCTATACACAAGGTAAGTGAGATGAGAGCACAGCTTGGTGCCTTCCAGAACAGACTCGAGCACACGATAGCCAACCTGGGTGTTGCATCCGAGAACCTCACAGCGGCCGAGAGTAGAATCAGGGATGCGGATATGGCCAAAGAGATGATGAACTTCACGAAAGAACAGATACTCGTCCAAAGTGCAATGACGATGCTCGCTCAGGCGAACACGTTACCTCAAAACGTTTTGCAACTCCTCAGAGGATGAAAATCCCCCGCCGAGAGGCGGGGTTTTTCCTTCCAAACCCTTTCAAAGACTTGATTTCCGTGTGAAACAAGTGGTATATTTAGTCGTGGAGCGCGGTTAGAACAATTTTCTTGAAAGGGGGGTCTTAGAATGAACAAGAAAGAACTCGTAGATATCGTTGCCAAGAAAACTGGAGCCAAGAAGAAGGATGTGAAGATGATAGTCGACGCTGCGATCGAAGCCATAAAGGAAGCCCTGGAGAAAGGTGAAAAAGTACAGCTCGTCGGGTTCGGAAGTTTCGAAGTCAGAGAAGCGGCTGCCAGAAAGGGTGTGAACCCGAGGACCAAGCAGCCGATAGAGATTCCGGCAAGAAAGGTTCCAAAGTTCAAGCCTGGTAAGGATCTCAAAAAGAGGGTGAGTAAGTGATAGGGGGCTGTGCCCCCTATCATTTTCCCACACAGAAGGTGGAAAATATCACGTCCAAGAGGTCCTTCCTGAAATTCCTCCCGGTTATCTCATCCAGGAAGCCGAGCGCTTCTTTTATATCGTAAGAAACAATATCGTTTGGAAATCCGCTCCTGAGCGAATTCAGAGCTGATCTCAGCCTCTCAACCGATAGGTTCACGAGCCTGATGTGCCTCTCACTCGTAAGGGATACCTTCCCAATGTTTGATCTGTAATCCTCCGTGATTTCCAGTAGGGTGTCTTCCAAATCCTTCACGCCCTTTCCCGTTTTCGATGACATCTTCACGACTTTTCCAACAGCCCAAGAAGTATCCAATTCGTATCCCAAATCAGACTTGTTCAACACGACGATGTGCCTGGAGTTCTTTACGCTTTCATATATCTCCAAATCTTCTCTTTCAAATGTGTTATCGACAACGAAAAGAACCACATCCGCCTTTTCGATCTCCCTTTTAGCTCTCTCAACACCTATACTCTCAACAGGATCTTCAGTTTTTCTCAAACCGGCTGTGTCAACGACTTTGAACAGCCTTCCCTTTATGTTTAGCTCCCCCTCCACTGTGTCCCTCGTCGTCCCGGGAACAGACGTAACGATTGCCCTGTCTTCCCTCAAGAGTCTGTTGAGTAGAGTGCTCTTCCCCACGTTCGGCTTCCCTATTATAGCTACCCTTATACCCCTGACGATTTCTATCAATTTTTTAGATCTCTCAAGGAGAGCCTCCATGTCGTTCAACATGGAGTTTATCTTTTCATCGAGATCCCTGGTAACGAGATCTTCCTCATCAGGATAATCTATCTCCACCTCGATCTCTGCGAGGATTTTCAAAATATCGTTTCTGATCTTTTCAAGGAAAGAATATAGATCCCCGGAGACGTTCTTCAAAATGGTCCTCACAGCCTCCTCCGACCTTGCTTCTATCAGATCCCTTATCGCTTCCGCCCTCGTAAGATCGATCTTCTTGTTCAAGAACGCCCTTTTCGTGAACTCACCAGGTTCGGCCAGTCGCGCCCCAGCGTTCAAGATCGATTTGAGGACCATTTCGGTCACAACAATTCCACCGTGGCAGAACACCTCTACCATATCCTCTCCGGTGTAGCTCTTCGGGGATCTGTAGAAAACGATTAAAACTTCATCTATATCACCGCTTTCGTCTTTCAAAAACGTGTGGTAAACCTTCCTGGGTTTTGGTGAACGTATTCCGGAAAGATTCATCGCGATCTCCCACGATCTTTCCCCACTGATCCTAATCACAGCCACCGCTCCCGTTCCAAGGGGTGATGCCACGGCGGCTATCGTATCTCTCATCTTCCAAGCACCTCGGAATTGCTGGACGATATCTCTCCCGTTTTGCAATTGTGATACTCGAATTTTGAGAACCACCGAAGATCCGCAGATCCCAGTTCAGAATTCCTCATTCTGATGAAAGATCCCTTGTCTGAAGACAAACTTCCAATCCTTGAATTATAAACATCGAGTCTCGAGAGAGTATCCACGGAAAGAGAGGATACGGTGGAATCTTTGAGAGTGACCTTTGAAAAGCTCGATACAACCAGATTTGATGCGCTCACCGAATCTAGAATGACTTCAGAGTCGTCAAAGAGTTTTAGGTCTTCAAGGGTAAGGTTTCTTAGATAAACCCCATAGCTGTTCTTGCAAACTAGTTTTTTTATGTTAACTTTGTTTAGAACCACGTATTCCGTACCGGATATGTTCAGTGTATCCGGAGTTCTCACATCGTTCAGGTAGAGCACCTTACCACCGTTCGCCGAAAACCTCACGTTTAAATTCATCCCGGATAGGTAGATCTCTCCGTTCTCCGTAAGCAGGACATTTCCATCTCCAGATATAGCAGGGCTTCCCGAGAGGTTCTGAAGGACTCCTTTCACTATGAAAGACGATCCAATCGGGATGTCTATCTGCGAGTTTTCACTGAGAGCTATGGTCCTTTTGTATGGAAGAAGGACTTTTCCTATAACCGAATACTTCTCCGACCCTAGGAGTATGAAATTACCAGAAATAGACGTAATGGCTCTTCCAGAAAGCGGTGTGAGTCCACTCGGAAGCGGAGGAATGGTGAAAACCTTTCCCCTGTTTCCAGCGGAGTTTACCGGCTGGAGTATATATCCTCTGTTGAGTTTGAGCGCACTCACGTTCTTTTGAACCCCCAAGTGTGGCATGATGAACCTGAGAGTGGGAGATTTTGGAAATATCACTATTCCTGGAGACTTGAAGCTCATTTTTGGAATCTTCGGTATGGCTGGATTGAACTCAAACCTCGCAGTGCTCATCGACACGTTTCCGAAGGAATCCACAGCTCTGGCCTCGAACGTGTGTTCACCCACATCGAGAAAGATCGGATCTATCTCATCGCACTCGGATGTCGCACCGTCCAGAAAACACCGAAGATCGATGTCATTCGGTTTATCCCAATCATCCCAAACGTTGAGATTTACTTTCACCTCGTCATACCCCACAACTTTCGGGACCTTCAAACGTATATGAGGAGGGGAATCGTGAAGGCCCTCGACTACTATCTTCTCTCTCTCCCCAGACTCGTTTCCTATCACTTCTACACTCTTCACCATTCCTTTTTCCCAAGGTATAACCACCGTTCCCGTCGAGTTGTAAGTCTCACTCGCCACCTTCACGGTGTAGGATTTATCATGTCCAGAGATGTTCATTATCAAATAGGAACTTTTAAAATAATAGCCGACGGTTATTCCAAAGGCAGAGATCGGGATCAAGAAAAGGATCAAAAGCCCCTTCATTTCTCCAAGATCACCTCTCCATAACTGTTCAGCGAATAAACGTAATCCACCTCAATTCTTCCCGGAATCCCAACTGATAAAGATAGCCTTTTCGGTGAGAACCCTCCTATATTCAGCTTCCTATCTTCCAAATAGAATTTGCCATTTGCCAGCTTTATGTAGAACCAGCCGTCTATGGGTTTGATTTCCTCTTTTTTAACAGTCTTTCCACTTACGAGAAGCTTCACCTCCCAACCTCCTTTATCGAAGGGATTCTCTAAAACCAATCGACTGGATTTTCTATCAGAAAAGCTCAACTCGAACCTCCCATAAACTTTGAGTCTGATCTTCACCGTCCTCAAGAGATCCTTCTCAAGCTCCATCCAGCACTTTCCAAATGGTCTTCCGTTCTCCAGAATGAGGTGCCCGCCTTTCACAGAAACGCCCATACATTCCCTCGTTCTGGGCATTCTTCTCAACTTTCCAACTTGGGGTAGATCGTTCTTTACTCTCCAAAGTTTCAAACCGTTTGAGAAATCGTCAAAAACCGGGAACACATCCAAACCTTTCCCGCGATACATCCTGTTCGTCGTTGTTATACTTATCCTTCCTGGCTCTTTCAAGTTCACCCAAACCTTTGCAGATTCATCGTCGAAACTCTCCACCCAGAACGGAATCTCTTTTCCTCTTTCCGTTATCTTCAGGTTGGAAAAATCGCGGTTAACCCCGTCGAATTTTGGAACTCTCAGCCTGTATATCCCAGGATGGGTTATGTGAATCGACAGCGAGTTTCCAGAAACAAGTGAAGACACCATCAAAACAGCACCGATCACCGCCGATCCGATGACGGCCAAAAGAATCTTCGAATCCACGACTCTCACCCCTTGAGGAATTTCCTTCTCTTCTTGACATACATCTTCCTGATCTTTTCGAGCTCCCTTATGTACTCCTCTTCCCTGTAGTTCATATAGGTGAAGTCCCAGGGTCTGAACGCTCCTCGGTAGTAAACCAGTGTTATTTCCGCGTATATTCCCTTGGAGAGGTATATTCTGTTGCCCCAGTGTTTTGTAGACGCCAAGACGAACTGTGTGTGGTGGATGTACCCAGGATCTATGTTGACCCTCCTTTTTCCCTCAACCTTGTACATATCCTCTATCTCGTTCGTGGTGAGCTTGACATCGGCGAGTTGCGATGGATGTATAAGCCTCTCAAACGACAAAAGCTTTCCCTTTATCCCGTATCCCATCTCGAGGGAATAGTAGTACGTGTACTTCTCGAATTCGAGTTCTGGGGAAACGTAGTCTATCGGACCGAAATGTTTTTCGAGCTCACCTTTTATCTCACCTATCCAATAACCTATGGACGGTGCGAAAACGAACATCACTAAGTTAACGAGATCTGGACTTTTCACCACTCCCATTCACTACCACCTCGAAGTCTTCTATTTTTACCAGGTAGTTCTTCTTCCCGAACGTCTTTATCAAAACACCATTCTTGTTTTCACGAACTACAACGTTTCTGCAAGTCGGGTAAGATTCTCCTCTCTTCAAAATTAGATTTCCTACGATCAACCTGTCGTTCCACTGGTTTTCTACGACTACGCACGGTTCTGACTTAACCTTTAGTATATCAATTGCGATAATCACGAATAAGACCAGCAAAGTAGCGATCATGAGAACCTTAAACCTATTGGGAACGTTTCCGCTTTCTTCAAATACCAACTCCTCCCTCTCCAAGTCGTCCTCGTATTCTTTCCAAAGATCTTCGAAATCGACGTCTAAGACCCAAGAGAGCCTTTTCAAATATTCTCTCATGTGAACTCTGTCATCGAATGAGAAATCCCCGTTGAGTATCATCTGGATTTTCTTAGCATCCACGCCCAAGTACTCGGACAATTCCGAGATTTCAACACCTTTCTCCTTCATAGTCTCGCTTATCCTGCTTGAAAGCTCTTTCCACCCCATCAGAACAGACCTTTTTTCAGCTTCTTAGTGAGTATATCGGCCACTCTCGTGGGTTCCGGGATTCTCTTTCCACTCATTGTCATGTTTTTCACCAATCTGTAGCTCGACTCAACGTCTATAAGGTATCCCGGGGATATATATATCGGTTTTCCTCCAACTTTCGTTCTCACGGCATACCCTATCAGATTTCCCATCTTATCTCTCAGCGGCGATCTAGCCCACTCTTTATCCGGTACTTCGTCGTGCCAACCGTAAAGACGTGACTTCGCCACACCTATAGTTGGCAGATCTATGAAGAGTCCCATGTGAGAAGCTATCCCTATTCCCCTTGGATGGGCTATCCCCTGGCCGTCAAAGACTACTACATCGGGCTTCACGTCGAGTTTCTCCCATGCTTTTAAGAAAGCCGGCCCCTCCCTGAACGCCAAGAGGCCTGGAATGTACGGAAAATTTATCTCCGATCTCTCAAATACATACTTCAGGACTCTCATAG
>JALVXE010000181.1 GCA_027038385.1 Thermotogaceae bacterium | reverse complement strand
CAGCTTGGTTGAGATCAAATCTTTTGCGAAGTTGAACTTGTTTTTAGACGTTCTTGGAAAGAGAAAGGATGGCTACCATGATATCTCCTCGATTATGCAGACTATCTCCCTTCACGATACGCTCATCTTTGAAAAGGTGGAGAAGGGATTCCATTTGGAAAGTACGCTGAAAATACCCGAAAAGAACTCCATCGAAAGAGCCTATGAAGTTTTCAGAAGAGAAATCGGTTTGGACTTTGGAATCAGGGTGAAGCTAATAAAGAGGATACCGATGGGTGCGGGACTTGGAGGGGGAAGCTCGAACGCGGCGGCTACCCTGAAGTATCTAGCATCCCAGTCAGGTGTTGATGAAAACGATCTCCTCGAACTAGCCGCAGAAGTTGGGAGTGATGTTCCGTTCTTTTTGAGATGTGGAACAGCATTTGTTGAAGGAAGGGGAGAGATAGTAAAAAGGCTTGATGATCTTCCTAATTACGGTGTCGATCTCGCGATCCCAAGTTTGAGAATCCCAACGGCAAAAGCGTATTCGTGGCTCAGAGAAGAGGATTTTGGAAGGGCACGGTGTTCCCCAGTGGAGCTCTATGAAGCCTACAGGCTTGGAGATGAATCTCGCATCTCAGAGTGCTCGTACAACGTATTTCAGGAGATCGCTCTAGAGGGATTTTGGGAGATAAAAAAGACTTTAACGTATTTGAAAGAGCGAGATCCCATAGTTGCCATGATGACGGGAAGTGGGAGTGCAGTCTTTGGTGTTTTTCAAAAGGGCAGGGGAACCTTTTCCTTCGTGAGTTCAAACTGCGAGGTATCGAATATCAGAAAACCCATGTGATCCTTCCTGAACCTTTTTCCGTGCGCTTGGTCTAGTGACACTGGAATGTGGTAAAATCTTAGCAGTCTTGAGGGGTGGTTGCTAATGAGAAGAGACGAGGATAGGATGTACAAAGTTCTCTTCTCAGTCGTGCGAGATTACATAAAAGAAAAAAGACCGGTGAGCTCCAAAAGGGTCTTGGAGATAACGAAGCTCGATTGGAGCAGTGCCACTATAAGGAACGATTTGAAAAGGCTGGAAGAACTCGGGTATCTTTACCAACCTCACACCTCTGCTGGGAGAATTCCGACGGATCGAGGACTCAGATTTTACCTCGACGAGATGATAAAACTCCGAGGGGATATCAGAAAGGAAGATGTAGGGGTGGATCTCACTCAGCGCTTTCCAGTTGGGGACCTGGAGATGATACTCACAGCTCTCTCGAGGATATTAGCGAGTGCGGGGAAGGGTATAGCCGTGCTCACAAAGCCCTCCCTTGAGAAGATGAGACTCATCAGGGTGAGTGTCACCCCGATAGGCGAGGAATACTCGGTAGTTTCGGTGATAACGGAGCTCGGCGTATCGAGGGTTATTCCGATACCTAGGATATCCGGTGAGATGTCGGTGGCTGTGGAAAGATTCTTTGACGTTTTCTCCGGGAAGACTCTTTCTGAAATGATAAATGCCATAAATTCATTTGTTCCGGAGACACCTGAAGTTAAAGAGATAGTGGGTATTGCGAGGTCAATAATAG
>JALVXE010000180.1 GCA_027038385.1 Thermotogaceae bacterium | reverse complement strand
CGAGAGGAACGAGAAGAAAGGCGATGTAGACGAGAGGATGATGTCCTGAGAATATGAATCCATACTTCCAGTTATCGAGAATCGGGATGTCTATCTCGGGCAGCTTGTTAACAGGGGGAGTGTTTCCAGGGTGCCCGAATATCGTTTCAAGGAGATAGCCCGTTAGACCAAGTGCTAGAAGGTTTATCGCGACCCCTATTACTATCTGATCTCCCCTAGCTTTGTCCGAAAGAAACCCAAGAAGAAACCCAAGCCCTGCAGCCGAGGCGACTCCGAGCAGCACCCCAAACGTTGCACTACTGGTGAAGTAAGATCCGACGACTGAGAAAAAAGCAGAGGTGAGCATCATACCATCCAAGGCTATATTGGCTATACCTGCCCTTTCTGAATGGAGCCCACCGAGGGCCGCAAAGAGCAGAGGAGTTGTCTTGACAAGAGTGAGCCTGAACGTCCATCCGTCCATTCCTATCAAGTCAGCTCACCACGCTTTCTGAACCATATGTCGTAAACCTGGCTTATCGACACAAATAGTATTATCAAGGCCTGTATGACCCAGATTATCTCCTTGGAAACTCCCGCCCTGAGCTGAACGAGTCCCGCTCCAGCCCTCAGAGTAGCGAGAAGCATAGCCGCGAAGACAACACCTATGGGATCATTCCTACCTATGAGAGACACCATTATCCCGTCAAATCCATATCCCGGTGAGAACTGGCCGTAGAATCTGTGATGGAGCCCAAGTATCTCGACTGCCCCCGCCATCGCCGCCAAGGCACCAGAGAAAGTCATCGCGAGAACCACCATCTTACTCGTCTTTATCCCACCGAAAAGGGACGCCAGCGGGTTGTATCCGGTTGCCTTCAATTCGTATCCCCACGTTGACTTATCGAGGATGATCTTCAGAAAGACCGCTAAAACCACGGCGAGGATGAATCCGGCGTGTAGCCTGGTTCCCGGAAAGATGATCGGGATTCTTGCACTCTCAGCAACAGGAGCGGTTCTCGGAAGGTATCCACTCTTCAGAGGACCCCTAACTAGGTAGTTCGTAAAGTATATAGCAACGTAATTCATAAGTATCGTGACTACGACTTCGTTCAACCCCCTCTTAACCTTCAGGACTCCTGGTATGTACCCAAGGACTCCTCCGACGAGTGCCGCGATCGTGAGTGCCAAAAGTGGATGTATTGGAAACGGAAGATGAAGATATATCCCTATCACCGCAGCTGTGAGTCCACCCATGAGAAGCTGTCCCTCAGCCCCTATGTTGAACACGCCAGCTCTGAAACCCATCATCAGGGCGAGCCCTGTGAACACTAGCGGAGTGGTTCTCGTCATGGTCTCTGCTATGAAGGATGGTTTTCCCCAAGCCCCATAGAACATCCATCTGTAGGTAGATATAGGGTCTTTTCCGGTTAACATTAAAAACGCCGCCCCCACGAGGAGACCGAGGGCGACGCTGATAGCGGAGTACAAAAACTCCCTCTTCATTCAAAATTCCACCTTCGGTGCCCTGAACTTCTTGAGCTCATCCCTGGTCTTCGGGAGCGGAACCGGTACGTAGAGCTT
>JALVXE010000179.1:1504-7372 GCA_027038385.1 Thermotogaceae bacterium | reverse complement strand
TCTCACGACATCCTTGGTGTGAAACTGTTTTGAATCTGAAGATTCATCGTGGAAGATGATGGAAATCGTGGGATATAAGTTGTATAATACACTAGCCCCAGTGCTCGGATCGTGGAGGAACCCCGAATCTGGGCTCTGGGAGAAAGCCTTGGGAGGTGTTCAAGTTGGGTCTCGACCCGGAGAAAAAGGCCGAGATAATCAGGGAGTACAGGATAAGTGACAAGGACACGGGTTCTGTTGAAGTCCAGGTGGCACTTCTGACGGCGAGGATAAGGCATCTCACAGAGCATCTTAAGAAGCACCCGAAGGATTATCACTCAAGAAGAGGACTTATGAAGATGGTCGGTAGGAGGAGGAAACTCTTGAAATACCTTAGGAAGAAGAAACCGGAAGCTTACAAGGAATTGATAGAAAAATTGGGACTTAGGAAGTGAGGGGGAGCGGGCTGGTTGTGCCCGCTCTCGATTTGAATAAGGAAAGGAGTGATCTTATTGCGAGTCTGGAAGACTGAACTTTACGGTAGAGAAATAGTCGTAGAACACGGAAAAATGGCGAAACAGGCTCACGGATCTGTTCTCTTGAGGATGGGGGAATCAGCTGTCTTGGCAACTGCGACGATGTCTGAGAACGCTGTTCAAGGAATAGATTTCGTCCCTCTCACTGTGGAATTTCAGGAGAAATTCTACGCTGCGGGTAAGATACCAGGAGGATTTATAAAGAGAGAAGGGAAGCCATCTGAGAGTGCGATACTCTCAGCTAGGCTTATAGACAGACCGATAAGGCCTCTGTTTCCGAAAAAGTTCAGAAACGAGGTTCAGGTAATAGTGATGGTTCTGTCAGCAGATCCGTGCAATCCTCCAGATGTGATGGGAATAACCGCTGCATCCCTGGCGCTGAACGTATCGAAGATACCGTTCGAGGGAATAGTTGCGGGCGTGAGGGTAGGATACATCGACGGAGAGTTCGTAGTTTTTCCCAGCGAAGAGCAGCTTGAAAATAGCAGACTAGATATAGTAGTTGCCGGTACGAAGGATGCGATAACGATGGTTGAGGGAGAAGCCGGTGAAATAAGCGAGGAAGAGATGGTGAAAGCTCTGATGATAGCTCACGAAGCTATAAAGAAAATAGTTGATTTCGAAGAAAAGATAATATCCGAGCTCAGCGTCGAGAAATACGAACCAGAATACCCGGAACCTCCCGAGGGGATGGTCGAAAAGTTCTTGGACCTAGTGGACAGAGAAGAACTAGAGAAGAGGATTCTCGTTAAGGAGAAACATGCGAGGAGCGAAGCGCTGAAGGAATACAGGGACTCCCTCATTGAGAAATTTTTTGAGGAGGTCTGGAAACTCGAGGAGGGAGAATCATCGGATGACTACTTGGAGTTCCTAAAGGATGCGTACGATGATCTCGTGAAGTACACAATGAGAAGGATGATAGTTGAAAAGAACTTGAGAATGGACGGTAGGAAACCAACGGATATAAGACCCATCACTTGTGAAGTAGGGCTCCTTCCCAGAACACATGGTTCAGCACTCTTCACGAGAGGAGAGACTCAGAGTTTGGGGATAGTCACACTCGGAGCGCCAATGGATGAACAAATAGTAGACACCATCCTTGAAGAAGGGACGAAGAGGTTCATGCTTCACTATAACTTCCCACCGTTCTCAACGGGTGAAGTCAAGCCGATGCGTGGACCAAGCAGAAGGGAAATTGGGCATGGGCATCTCGCTGAGAGGGCGTTGAAGTCTGTGATTCCACCGGAAGACGATTTTCCTTACACAATAAGAGTTGTGTCGGAGATACTGGAGTCCAACGGATCGAGCTCTATGGCGACCGTGTGCTCTGGTTCCATGGCTTTGATGGATGCCGGGGTTCCCATAAAGAAGCATGTGGCGGGGGTTGCAATGGGATTGATAGTCGAACCGGACAGAACGGTCATACTCACGGACATACTCGGAAACGAGGATCACGACGGGGATATGGATTTCAAAGTTGCTGGCACGAGAGACGGCATAACAGCTTTCCAAATGGACTGCAAAGTTTCCGGTGTGAGTGAAGAGCTTCTCAAAAAGGCTTTAGAGCAAGCAAGACAGGCTCGCATGTTTATACTGGACAAGCTCTACGAAGCGATTCCAAGTCCAAGACCCGGCGTTTCCAAATACGCTCCGATCATAAAGATGACCCAGGTAGATCCGGAGAAAGTTGGAGAGATAATAGGTCCTGGAGGAAAGATCGTTAAGAAGATCAGCAAGGACTACGATGTAGAAGTTTCCATAGACGATGAAACTGGTAAGGTGAAAGTGATAGGAAACGATGAGGAAAAGGTGGACAAGGCGATAGAGGTCATACAGTCGATAGTAAAGGATATAGAGGTCGGGACGATAATAGTCGGGAAGGTTACAAGGATAGAACCGTATGGGATATTCCTCGAGATTCCGCCTGGGAAAGTCGGACTGATGCATGCTAGCAAGATGGGAAGTAATGCCAAGGAATTCATGAAGAACATCAAGATAGGCGACGAGATAGAAGTCGAAGTTATAAATGTTGACGAACTCGGAAGGTTGCAGTTCAAAAGACCTGGTGTTGAGGTGAGCAACCAGCAGAGAACTCAGAGAAAAACCACGAGAAATTCTCAGAGGTTTCAAAGACGTGGTGGTGACAGGAGGAGAGATAGAGGTGAGGAAGGTAGCAGTAGGTAATCTAGCTGTTCACATCGAAGAAATTCCCTACGTTGAGACCACTTCACTGGCATTTTTGGTGAGAATAGGATCGGCACACGAAGGAGATTCCCAAGCGGGAATCTCCCATTTTCTGGAACATGTGTCGTTCAGAGGTACGAAAAGCTTTTCCATGAAAGAGCTCAAGTACAAAGTCGAGAGTGTGGGAGGAACCTTGAACGCTTTCACTACACCGAGATCGACGGTTTACTACGCAAAGGTTCCCTCGTTTCAGCTGGAAGAGGCAGTGAAGGTCCTCAGCGAGATAGTCTTTTACCCCCGGGTGAGAGATGAAGATGTCGAGGTAGAGAAGAGAATAATTCTCGAGGAAATAAGAATGACCCTTGAAAATCCAGAAGACAGACTTTACAGGTTTGCGATTCAGTCGGTTTGGAAAGGACCCTACGGAAGGGACACACTTGGATTCGAGGAGACAGTTAAGAGTTTCTCAGCTGATGACATAAAAAGGTACCACGACGAGAAGTACGTCACGAGCAGAATAAAGTTGGTGATTTCCGGGAATGTAGAAGGGTTTGATGAGGTTCTGAACAAGCTTGAAATACCTGAAAAATCCGTTAACTTTGAGGATCCAAAGGAGCCTGATTTCAAACACAACGAAGATGTAAAACTCGTAACTATGAAGGACATAAACCACGTTCACGTTTTACTTCTCAAAGAAGGTTTTGGAAAGATTGATAAAAACTATGAGAAGCTGATGACCTTAGACACGATACTCGGAAGCGGAATGAGTTCCTATTTGTTCGAGATGATAAGGGAAAGGCTTGGGACTGTGTATGAGATATACTCGTTCCCTTACTCTCTGAGAAACGTCGGGATATATGGTATATACTTCTCCACTTCACCAGAGAACGCTGTGAAAACTCTCGACGAGGTGAAAGGAGCTCTGGAGAGGTTCGATGCGTCTGAGTACTATGAATATGGAATCAAGAGAAGGTTGGGAAAGTTCAAGATGTCGATGGAATCTCCTTCTGGTGTTCTCAATTACATGATCGACAAACTCGTTTACTCAGATAGTGTGATGGATCCAAAAAGCTATGAGAAAATTGTAAAGAGTATCACACCATCTGAACTGAAAAACTTCTCCGAGAAGTTTCTCAAAGGGGATTGGTCGGTTTTCGCTGTGGCTCCAGAGGGTTTTTCCTGGAATTTGTCCAAAATCAGGATCTGAACTTTTCCAGAAACTCCGAAAGCGCTTTCAAAGCCCTCTCACTGAGGGCTTTTCTCCTTTCCAACTTGTTCTTGATTTTTCTTTCAAGAGGCTTGAGAAGCCCAAAGTTCGCGTACATAGGCCTCAGGTCTCCCTCAACATCTTCGGTTATGTAGTGTGTTAGGGCCCCTATCATCGTTTCCCGTGGAAATCTGACCGGTTTCTTTCCTCTCAATATTCTGTCCACGTTGAAAGCTACGTAAAGGCCTGACATAGCAGATTCCACGTATCCCTCGACTCCGGTTATCTGACCGGCGAAGAATATCCTGTCGTTGAACCTCATGAACACATCCAAAACCTTTGGGGAGTTTATGTAGATATTCCTGTGCATCACACCGTATCTGACTATCTCAACGTTTCTTAAACACGGAATCTTCCTCAAGACTCTATCTTGTTCTCTCCATCTAAGCCTTGTTTGGAATCCCACGATGTTGTAAAGGGTACCTTCCTTGTTGTCTCTTCTGAGCTGAACGACCGCGAAAGGTCTTTCACCGGTTTTTGGATCTATCAGTCCAGTGGGCCTGAGTGGTCCGAAAAGCAGGGCGTTTTCACCGCTTCTAGCTATCTCCTCTATGGGCATGCATCTCTCGAAAAGATGCTTCTTATCGAAATTCTCCATTGGAATAGTCTCAGCATTGACGAGTTCCCTCCAAAATTTTCTGTATTCCTCTTCTGTCATGGGGCAGTTTATGTAATCTCCACTCTCTTCATACCTACTTCCAAAAAAGGCTTTCCCCATGTCTATGGATTCCTTGGTGACTATTGGAGCCACAGCGTCGAAGAAGTAGAAGTCTTCTCCTCCCGTCATATCTCTTATGTTTTCAGCGAGACCTTCTGAGGTGGCAGGACCAGTTGCTATTATCCAGATCTCATCGTCTTTTGGCGAAAGCTCCTTTATCTCCTTTCTTATAACCTTCACACCTGAATCCTCAACGGATTTGGTGACACACTCTGAAAACGCTCCTCTATCCACTGCGAGTGCTTTACCGGCTGGGATTCTTGCAAGATCTGCACAAGTCAGTATGAGAGATCCGATCAGTTTCATCTCTGCTTTCAGAAGCCCTTCCGCATTCGTAAGTGATTCAGACTTCAATGAATTGCTACAAACGAGTTCGGCAAGAAACCCCGTCCTGTGAACTTCTGTCATTTTCACAGGGCGCATCTCGTACAGAAAAACTTCATGTCCCCTTGAAGAAAGGTAATGTGCGGCTTCCGACCCGGCGAGCCCTCCACCGACTATGTGAACAGTCATTTTTCCTTCTCTGGAACTCTGTAAACTTTTTTCAAGTAGAGAAGATTTCCAGGACCCTCTATCTCTTTCCAATACATTTCATCGAAGATCTTTTGGATTATGTAAACTCCTAAACCACCTTCCCTTATCTCCTCAAGAGGCCTGGGTTTGATCTTGGACGGGTCTACTTTGGGACCGAAATCTCTTAAAAGAACCTCCAGACTACTTCCATCCCAGACCATCGTGAATATTATCATCTTGGTCTCGTCATAGTTGTAGGTGTGCTCTATGACGTTGGCCACGGCCTCATCGACGGCGAGCTCCGTGTCGAATATGTCCTGCTCAAAAACCCCTCTGAGGAGGAGAAAATTCCTCACAAGAGCCCTAACTATCCTGACGTTCTCTTTCTTGGCGTGGAAATGGAGCGTCATAGTCTCCTTCATTCTCTTCAATCCCTCCTAAGAACCATACAAGCTTCTCTTAAAATTCTAACATCAATGAGCTCTTCTCGAAAAATTTTCAAAGCTTTAGCAAAATGTGATCTATTTAAAGATGGGTGTAATTGCCTCCCAATATAATACACTTTTACCCCATATTTTGAGATATCATTATAGTGCTCGTAATCTTTAAGTGATACCGGATGAGGTGGAGGAGAAACCACAAATGGCTTTATACCATGATGTGGTAAATAC
>JALVXE010000179.1:0-1494 GCA_027038385.1 Thermotogaceae bacterium | reverse complement strand
TCGCTCCCTGCTAAGTACCATACTAGCTTCGCGTAAAATTCTAACATCAGTGAGCTCTTCTCGAACAATTTTCAAAGCTTGTATAAGTCCTTCGATCTCGGACAAATTTGGTACCTCACAATCGCACTCCAACAATTCGATCGTATCGTAATAAATGGGTCCGTTCAAGTCGGTATGTTTCAAAACTGAATAAGCCCTTCTTAAATTCTCCAAAACGTCTCCTCCATAAACTGCAATATAAGGAACTTCGGTAATTTCCGGCTTGTACCTTGAAACGTAGATGTCTTCTCTTCCGGTGTTTAGGACTAATCTAGCTCGCTCCGAAAAGAGCGATCTGAGTGGGAACCTCTCCTCACCGGATGTGATCATCAGATAATGTGGACCACTCATTTCCACGTTCTTGGAGATATCGATTAGCCACTTCGGATAAGGTTTCACATGCCAGAGAGTTCTGAAAAGAAGAGCCTTACTTTCTTCCATGTTCAGAACCTTCCTAACACCAACGACTACACCATCTATCCTTCGGAAAACGGTATCACCTACCTGATACTCAACGCCAGATTCCTCCACGATTTTCAATACATCTATGATTTCGTTCTCATTTACGCCCAGGTCGTTCAGGACAATTTCTCCAAGAGCGTAAGCCAGCATGTTTATCCCTCCTGGTTTATTTTACCCCAAACTCGCTAAACTTGAGAGTTTCCAGATGCTACAATTCCAGCGGAGGTGTCAAATTTGAAATACGTGATAGTAACTGGAGGAGTTCTCAGTGGTATAGGGAAAGGTATACTCTCAGCATCCATCTCAAGGATTCTCAGAGAGGCAGGACTTGATGTGAACGTACTCAAGATAGATCCGTATCTCAACGTCGACGCTGGAACGATGAATCCCAATCAACATGGCGAAGTTTTTGTCACAGATGACGGCTACGAAGCGGATCTGGATCTTGGACACTACGAAAGATTCCTTGGGGTAGACATGAGCAAAAAGAACAACATCACAGCAGGTCAGATATATCTGTCGGTTATAGAGAAAGAGAGAAGGGGAAAATACCTCGGATCCACCGTGCAGATGGTCCCACACGTGACTGAAGAGATAAAGAGCAGGATAGAATCCCTCGAAGGGGATGTACTAGTTCTTGAGGTGGGTGGGACTGTTGGAGATATAGAAGGTCAGATATTCTTGGAGGCTATAAGAGAGCTGGCACTTGAAAAGGGGAGGGAAGAGTTTTTCTTCATACACGTCACCTACGTTCCGTATCTGAAAACGACTAACGAGTTCAAAACCAAGCCAACCCAACAATCCATACAGCTCCTCATGAGGTCTGGTATAACACCTGACATGATAGTTGTTAGGAGTGAAACAGAGATAAATCCACATTCGTTGAGGAAGGTTGCGCTCTTTGGGGGTGTGAAAGAAAGCGATGTGGTGAATCTTCCAGATACGAAAAACGTCTACCAGATACCTGAAATTCTTCACTCACTAGGAATACAC
>JALVXE010000178.1 GCA_027038385.1 Thermotogaceae bacterium | reverse complement strand
CGTATATCGATACGATCTCACCTTCTCTGAAGACAATCGCAGAGTTGTAAACCGATCCGCCTACTCTCGGAACTCCGACGATTGCTGTTATATCCATACCTTTTGTGAAGTCCACCAATTCCATCAGCTCTCTCTCTGCACCTTTCAAGAAGTCGTATCTCATTAAAAGATCCTTCGGGCAGTATCCGACCAGAGAGAGTTCTGGAAATATCGCTATGTCAACTCCCTTTCTCTCCAGATCTTTCAATATCTTTTCCATTCTCCTCCTGTTCTCTGACATATCTCCTTGTACTGACCTCACCTGCACGAGACCTATTCTCAACAACTCTCATCCCTCCCTTTATTATCATGTAAAGCCCAAGGGCCATTCCAAACGCTAAAAAAGATCTGTAGATCGATGTGTATATAGGTGCCTTTATGTGACAAAAAGTGTTGAACGTACTAACAAGTGCTATGGAACCGAAGAACTCGTATAGAAACGCCCACCTAGATTCCGAAAACGCGAAGAAAAGAAATGTATATCCAAATACCTCCTTGAATCTTGGCCTTATCCAGAGTGTCTCGTCAAGAAAGTCTCTTATCTTTATCTCGTACGGCAACGCATGAGCATAATTTCCACTTCTGTACACGTAGTAAGCAACAGCAGCGAATACCAAACTGATGATCACGATGAATTTCCTGCTTTTGAACACCCAGGGATTTTCGAAAAGTCTTTTCAAGATCAGCAGACCGGGAAGAAGGACGAGCGACAGCTTCACCCCTCGAAAGTCCGAAATTCCGTTCATGTACAAAAAGTTTGACATCGCGGCGTTGGTTATCAACCCAAAGGAAAGGAAGGAAAGGAACAGGTAATAAGGATTCCTCTTAGTCCACTTATAGACAGCTAAGGTAGAGAGTATCGATGAAACGCTCAGTGATATGTCGTAGTTGAAAAGCGCCACAACGACCATCAAAATTGAGATGATAGGAGACAGCGATGCAAGAATTAGAAACACAGGGACTGAAAATATCCATCTTCTCCAAGGAAGGCTTGGATGTGGGAAAGGCCTTTCCGATATCCTGAAATTCTTCTTAAACTTTTCACGCACGTTTTCAGGAACGTGATCTAGGAGTATCAGATCGACGCTTCTCTCAAGGACTGCCCTTCTCATCTTCGCGTATATCTCGGATGGAGTGTATATACGTTTTGGATCAGGATCAAAAGCCCTGAAGAAAAGTTCTCTTTTTTTTCTCATCCTTTCGGCCCTCAAGGCTTGATCATAACCGTCTGAAAATTCAACCGCACCGAGGTAAGCACTCTTTTTATCAAGTGTTTCAGCAAGCTTGTACGGATCGCTTTTTTCCTCAACTAAAACGTATCCACCGTTTGTAACACCATTTACAGTCTCGTACTCAGATCTGCTCCCGAGAGCTACACTGCTTGAAAACAGATCCAGTTTCCATCTAACCGGAAGGAACAACATCAAAAGTCCTGTAGTTAGCACCAGTCCTGAGACATAAAGGTAAAACTTCACCTTCCCCACCCCACATAGAAGGGTGACCTAAGGTTGAGTACCTCTCTTACATCCGGGCTCTTAATCACCTCCGTCGAATCAAGCGTAGCGTTGCCATATGGATCCACCGCTACAACTTCCACAAAGTTTTTTCCGTTGATAAGTCTATCACCTATCCTTCCGTTCACAAATACAAAAACTTCCGCCCCACTCGGGTCTTCAGCGTTTGCTTGAACACGGTCGCCTTCAAGCGATATCTGAACCTTTGGAAAGCTCGTTTCCGTGGCATCCACGATGAACGTGAACAATCCATAGGTTTTTAGAGATTTCAGAACATACACTCCTGGATTTGTGCTCCCCGTTAAGGTTTTGCAGTTGTCGATTCCTATCTCGCATCTGAGATGCTTTTTAACGATCTGAAACGGTGTCACCCTCACATCGAGAGATTTCGAGCTGTCGAATCCAATCGAATCTGTAGCAACAAGGGTTATCTTGTAATCGCCTGGTGGAAGGACAAGGATAGAGGATTCCACAGTTGATCCGTTGACAATCCAGCTGTATCTGTATCGGGAAAAGTCTCTTATTTCTGGAAGCACAACTGCGCCAACCCCAGGAGACTCTGAATATTCCGCGTTGACTTTGGGATTTCTTGGAACGAGACTCACCACTTCACCAGATTTGAAATTCAACACATCTGGAAGCTCCCAGTATTCCCCTATCCTATTCATCACCTCGGACACGACACTACCGATCTCCCAGTTTTTCATATTTTTTAGAACCTTGATTACTGAAGGTGATAGAAAATCTATTGGATCGTCATAGCAGTAAACTTCAGATTCAGAGAGTAGCTTAAAGACCCAATCTGGCACCACAACGCTTGTATCAGTCGAACCAATGGTTATCCCGTTTGACATGAATGCAAAGGACTCTCTCGGAAAATCTCCGTATACATCCGCTATCTCGCTTGGAGGCAAGTAGAAACTCACTGGAGTGCTATCGCCCACAGGGCATCTCCCTTCAAACTTGAAAGAAAGGAATTCACTAGAGAATATGTATCCAATATCGTTGTAGTCGTTGAGCAAAATGAGAGAGGCCATGAGTGTCGTCGAAAGGAAAAAGAATAAAAACGAGAGCCTCATACCGAGGCTCTCACCTCTTGTTTTATTGGGTTGAAGCAGCGCACGTAGTGGCCCTTTTTAGCCTCGATGAGATCTGGAAGCTCTTCCATGCAGACATCCGTCTTCCTGGGGCACCTCGGAAGAAACGGGCACACCGGTGGTATGTTCACCATCCTTGGAGGTTGTCCTGGAATGGGCTCCAATTTCTCCAATTTTTTGTCAACCCTTGGGATGGACCTAAGGAGCATATTAGTGTAAGGATGCATTGATCTGTAAAAAATGTCGACTGCGGATCCGAGTTACATCTGTTTTCCACCATACATGACCATTATCTTGTCCGCCATCGACGCTATGACCCCGAGGTCGTGCGTTATGAATATGACCGCGGTTTTGAACTCCTGCTGGAGGTTTCTAAAAAGGTCGAGTATCTGAGCTTGAATCGTGACGTCTAAAGCCGTCGTTGGCTCATCAGCTATGAGTATCGCTGGATTACATGAAAGGGCGATAGCTATCACAACTCTTTGCCTCATGCCACCAGAGAACTCAAATGGATAAGAGTTGAACCTCTTCTCCGGCTCTGGTATTCCAACAAGCTCAAGCATCTCTATTGCCTTTATCTTCGCTCTTCTTTTATCTAAGTTTTGATGGACGATTATCGTCTCAACGAGCTGATCTCCTATCGTGTAGAGTGGATTAAGAGAAGTCATCGGATCTTGGAAGACCATGCTGATCTCGCTTCCCCTGATCTTGTAGAGCTCTTTTTCCGGAATCTTCAATATGTCTATTTCCCGACCATCTTTCGTTCGGTATATGATCTGTCCATCAACTATCTTTCCCGGGGGCTTTATCAGTCTCATAATCGATTTGACTGTGACGCTCTTTCCAGATCCGGTCTCTCCAACTATTCCCAAAACCTCATTCTGGTAAAGATCGAACGATACTCCATCAACCGCTTTCACCACACCTTCTTCCATGTAGAAGTAGGTCTTCAAGTTTTTCACAGAGAGTATGGGCTCATTCACAACAGATCACTCCTTTTTCTTCATAAAAACCATCGTTCCAACGGGTACTTTTAGGAAATCGGCTACTACATCACATTTAACCGTTAGCAGAAAGTAAACGTTTCCTCCACCCTCTCCGACGATTCCTTCAAAATTCCCTTGACCCTTGGATATGACTATATCAGAACCGAAAAAGAGCCTCCTGAACCTATCTGATCCCTTCTCGACTATGGTTCCTGGAACGGTCATCCCAGAATCTATCACTTCTGCTACGTTTTTCATTATCTCCTTGGCCTCTGAAACCGTTGCATCGTTTATTATGGGCTTGGATTTGGCCGCAACGACGACTTCTACACCTTCATTGTACTCCTTCATTATTTCTATGAAGAATCTGTCGAAGACTATTTCACCAGCGTTGTCCACTATGTACAGGATCTTTGTAGCATTTGAAAGCTCTTCTTTGAACATCTCATAGTCGTTTATCCCAAAAGGCTTTTGCAGAATATCCGAGATCTTTCTGTAAATGCCGTCCTCATCCCAGTTCGGTGTCCCAAGGTCTATGAGGTTTCCCGCTATGGCGAGTTTTGCGGCGTCGTAAAGCGGGTCCATGGAAGATCTTATGATCTTTCCGAATTTTTCCAACATCTTCTCAGCCATCTCGTTTGAACGTTTTTTCTCCTGCTCGTAGACATCCCGGACGCTCACCATATTCTCAAGCGCTGGATAGAGAATTTCGGCTATTTCGATGGGTTTCATACCCCATCTTGCACTTTTGAGAACATCCATGACATTCTTCAAGCGTTCCCATTTTCCTTCTTCACTTCTTATGTACTTGTTGAAAACTCTGAGGGCTTGATTCATGTGACAAACTAAGCACCTCGCGTCAGCCTTCACATTTCTCCCCTCCATGCTTATTATACACCACCGAAAAATCCCCATGCGACTTGATTGATTAGATGATACAATTTTTTCGTGATTTGATCGCCTGGGGAGGTATGGATATGTTCGGCAGAACCGATATGGGAATAGATCTTGGAACAGCGAATACACTCGTCTACGCCAAAGGAAAAGGAATCGTTGTTAATGAACCGTCGGTTATAGCTGTGGACACAATAAGTGGGGAAATACTAAAGGTCGGAATAGAAGCGAAGAAGATGCTTGGAAAAACTCCGGCTACCATAAAGGCGATCCGTCCTTTAAAGGACGGAGTGATAGCAGATTACGACACAGCACTCGCAATGCTCAAATACTTCATAGGCAAGGCAAAAACTTTCAGTTTCTTCAAACCAAGAGTTGTCATAGGTATGCCGGCAGGTGTTACAGAAGTCGAGAGAAGGGCGATAATGGAAGCAGGCCTTGAAGCTGGAGCGAGTAGGGTTTTTCTTCTGGAAGAGCCGATGGCAACTGCAATAGGAGCGGGGCTTAACATAGAAGAACCCACGGGGAACATGGTGATAGATATAGGTGGAGGTACAACGGAAGTTGCAGTTATATCGCTTGGAAGTATAGTCGTCTGGGAGTCGGTCAGGGTTGCCGGTGATGAGATGGACGAGTCTATAGTTCAGTACGTCAGAGACATATACAGGTTGGCGATAGGTGAGAGAACAGCGGAGAGGGTGAAAATAGAAATTGGAAATGTCTTCCCCATACCAGAATATGACGAACTCGAGACGGATGTCGTTGGGATAGATCTGTCGAACGGTCTTCCGAGAAAGGTCACACTTAAGGGAGGGGAGGTTAGAGAGGCTCTCAAGGAACCCGTGTCCGCCATAGTGGAATCCGTGAAATCTACACTCGATCAGACACCACCAGAGCTCATAGCGGATATAGTCGAGAGGGGAATAATAATCGCCGGTGGAGGGGCACTCATCAGGGGGATAGACACCTTGATAAGCAGAGAGACCGGGATCAAAGTAATCATGGCAGAGGATCCCCTTACATGCGTTGCGAGGGGAGCAGGGGCTATACTGGACAAGATGGACTTACTCAAGAAGCTTCAGAGGGAGTACAGATGAGATGGTGGATCATTTCCATACTGCTTCTTGTGTCCTTAGTAGTTCTTGAAAAGTTCATTCCTATACGTGGAAGTATAGAAAGAGCCTTTTGGCCGATGGAGAGATACTTCTTCTCCATAAGGGGATGGACTGATTCAGTCGGAAGGTGCACCGTTAGTTCCGTCGGGGCGAGAAGGGAAAAGGAGAGGATACTGAGCGTGTCCAAGATAAGCCTTGGAGAAGTGCTGATCAAGGGAAGGGGAGAGAAAGGAGACCTAGTGATAGACAAAGATGGGAGAATTTTGGGAACTGTTCAAAGGAGCCTTGGAAAATGGGTGCTGGTGGAAACGCCACTATCTGAGGATTTCAAGATGTTCGTTAGTGTGATGAACGGGAAAAGAGAAGTAGAGGGAAACATGATAGGCGGGGATCCTCCACTCGTTAGAGTTCCGGAGAGTCTGGACTTGGTGGGCTGGAAAGTGTTCATATCCAAAAGTGTTCCTCTTGGAGGATATATAAGGGAATTCGGAAAGGGAGAAATAGGAAAGATAATCGGGAGAAAGGGAGACTTCTGGATGGTTAAGCCAACCGCCGTATACAGAGGATTGGTGATCATTGGAAAATGATCTGGCTAGCTTTTGGAATAGTTTCTGTTTTTTGGGACAGACCAATGGGAGAATACATTCCCCTGATAACAGTCGCTTTATTTGGAGCGTTCTGGTCTTCTATAAATCCTATTTTCTTGTTTATAATCTTGTACTTTCACCACCTCCTCGGAATCGGCAACGGCGTATTTGAAATTCTATCCTTCTCTATCCTCGCTGTCACTGTTCTCATATCAGACCTATTTTACGACAGGAATTTCCTGTACATACTCTATGCTTCCTCCTTGATATTCCTTATATTTGTAAATTTTGGTATTATAGCTACCATAGCATCACTGATAGAAGCACTGATAATCTTGAAATCAAAAGCGTGATTTACAAGTTTCAAAACTCATTTAAACTTAACCCACTTCGCAGTGTTTAATGTTTTACACAACTTGACATTGTATGAATTATTGTGATATATTTCACATAAGAGGAGGTGATATCATGGAGCAGCAGAAACTTTTCCTCATGCCAAAACAGATATACAACGAAGTACTACCGAGGGTCTGCGCTGTGAAAGCCGCCATGCCTCCATCCAAACAATTTGTATCCGCGATACTCGCCGGTATGTACATAGGTTTCGGAGCGGTTTTCGCCATGACTGCTATGGCTGGAATAGACGCATTTGGACTGAAGAAGCTCGTCGGAGGTGTCGTCTTCTCAGTCGGACTAATGCTCGTCGTGATAGCTGGGGCGGAACTCTTCACTGGAAATGTTCTAATGTCGCTTACATGTATTATGAGGAAGATTCACTTGAGTGGTGTTCTGAGAAATTGGTTCTTCGTGTATCTTGGAAACTTCATAGGATCCGTCGTAATGGCCTGGCTAGTCTATCAAAGCGGTCTTATGGGATCTCCGGATCATTTAAGCATCGTCGGAGAAGTTGCAACAAAAATAGCGATCGGAAAAGTATCTCTGGGATTTTGGACAGCGTTTGTCAGGGGTATGCTCTGCAACATACTGGTAAATCTAGCCGTAATAATGGCAATATCTGCACAGACAGTTGAAGGGAAGATACTCGGAATACTATTTCCGATATCCGCGTTCGTTGCATCTGGATTTGAGCATTCCGTAGCCAACATGTTCTTCTTATCACTCGGTGCCTTTCTTGGAAAAGTCGGATGGGGTCAGATGTGGACATCCAACATAATAGCCGTCACGCTTGGAAACATCACAGGCCCTATATTGTTCACGGTGCTTCCGTATTACTTCATATACCATTACTGCCAGAAAAACTCCATGTGGCGGCTCTCCCCTCTCACACTT
>JALVXE010000177.1 GCA_027038385.1 Thermotogaceae bacterium | reverse complement strand
TCCTCCCAAATGACTTTCTCGTTCTCCTTGAGAACTTTCATAGCCTCGGCTGGATCCATTTCCATAAGCTCTTTCGCATTTCCGAGGACGAAGAATCCTCCCCAGTTCTTGGGTATGACGACGTCGGCATCTTTGAACGCCTCGTCCATATCGTGAACTATGTTGAGTTTTCCGCCATGAGCCTCGGCGTTCTTCTTAGCCTGATCCACTATGTCCGGCATGAGATCAAATTTCTCTGGATATGCGAGCGTGACATCCATTCCGTATCTTGTGAACAGAAGTATCTGTGATTGTGGAACCGAAAGTGGTTTGAGGTGGCTCTTTGCATAAGCCCAGCTTATCGTGACTTTGAGCCCCCTGAGATCCTTTCCGAACCTCTCCTGGATCGTCATAAGATCGGCAAGAACCTGGAACGGGTGATAGAAATCATCTTGCAGGTTCATAACGGGAACTCTAGAGTTCTCCGCTATGGCTCTCATATATCTGTTCCCAACGCCGAAAGTACAGTGCCTTATTCCTATTCCATCACCAAAGCGTGAAAGTATTATCGCGGTATCTCTCGCGCTCTCCCCATGCGCTATCTGCATCTTATCAGGGGTCAGGAATATACCCTGACCGCCAAGCTGGGCTATACCAGCCTGCATGCTGTTCCTAGTTCTCGTGGATTCGTCGAAGAATATCAGGAACAGAACCTTGTAGAGAAGCAACGGAGTGGGTTCACCCCTGTAGAACTTTAGCTTCAGTTCACGAGCCAAATCCAGCATTACGTCTATTTCCTCTTTTGTGAAGTCTTGAAGGGTTATGAGATGCCTCCCTTTGAAGAATGGATCAGAGCTTCCGCCGTATGAAATCATCTCGTTCACCTCCTCGAAAAATTCGTCGGAGAGTATTTTACAGTAAAGCAACGAAGAATACCAAACCGTAAAACGATGATAAAATCTCCTAGGGGTGAAAACCTTGTACATGATGAAAGAAGGGGACATGAGCTCAAAGGTTCTTCTGGTAATCCACGGACTCGGAGAACATTCCGGGCGATACATGGACCTCGTGAGATTAGCTCTAAAACACGGCTACGGTGTGATAACCTTCGATCTTCCAGGACACGGCAGAAGTCCGGGTATGAGAGGACATGCTCCCTTGAGAAAAGTGTTGAGGATAGTGGACAACCTTGCAAAGGATACTGCGGAGCCTCCTGTGATCTTCGGCCACTCCCTTGGTGGGCTTGTAGCCGCAAGGTATGCAGAGCTTGGAGGAAGACTGAAAGGACTTATATTGTCCTCTCCAGGGTTGAGCTATGATAGATCGAAAGTTCCGGATTCACTCGTAAACCTCGCTAAATTTCTCTCCGCTCTCGTCCCTTTTCTCCCCATGGATAACAGAATAGACCCAAAAAAACTTTCACGGAACGAAGAAGCTGTTGAAAAATACGTGAACGATCCGTTAGTCCACAGGAAGATCTCTGTCGCGCTTGCAAGAGATTTCTTTTTAGAATCGGAAAGGGCGGTAAAAGAAGCCGAGAAGATAACAGTTCCCGTTCTTCTGCTTATAGGAACATCTGACGAAATCACACCTCCGGATGGCGCAAGAAAATTCTTTGAAAATCTTCGAGTGCACGACAAGAA
>JALVXE010000176.1 GCA_027038385.1 Thermotogaceae bacterium | reverse complement strand
TTCTGACGAAGAGCTGAAGGAATTCTTGAGGGGTCTCGACGGGAAGAGATATGTTGTTCAGAGGTACAAAGGTCTCGGCGAAATGAACCCAGAACAGCTATGGCAAACCACGATGGATCCAAATAGCAGAAGGATAGTGAGGGTGGAGATAGAGGATGCAGAAGAAGCGGATACACTCTTTGAAATACTTCTTGGGAACGACACGACGAGCAGAAGAAGCTTCATAGAGAGGCATGCTCTCAGTGTGACTAATCTGGACATATGAGGGGATTCAAGGTTCTGAAGATCCTAGTGTACTTAGAAGTCATCTTCATAGCAGTGTCTTTTTTCAAGGAAAGGCCAATGAGGCTGATCAGACACGACAGAGTCTACCTCGTGAACGCGGACGACCATTTTTGGTGGGTTAACGAGAACGGAAGACTCATCGGAACTGCTTCTCCTATCGATTCATCTGGGATCGCAGTGCTTTCTTGTTTGAGGCTCGAAGGTTTGAAGATATCCGAAAACGACTTGATGATTGTGAAAAGTTTGAGGAGATTCTTGAACAACCCCGACCTGTCTGAGGTATGTGTTGACAGAAAGTACGCTATATTCAGAAAGGGTGTGGTGGTATACTTTCACAAATGGGAGGATTTTTCGGAGAACTTCGATGGGATAGTCAGATATCTCCCTTATTTGGTCCCTCGGAGCAGACTCGAGCTCTTCAGTGGAGGTGATCTCCTCGTCCTGAAGGGGGGATGGAGATGGCAGGACATGAGGTATACACATCAATAGACATCGGCTCTAGGAATTTCAAGGGAACAGTCGTTGGAGTCAAAGGAGACAGCTTTGAGGTATTGGGGTACGCCGAAGTTAACGCCAGGGGAATAGAATCCGGAGATATAAAGGATGTAGCGGCTTTCAAGGAGGCGTTCAACTACCTTCTAGATGAGCTTCTGAAACAGTATCCAAGAATCGCGAAGAGCGAATTCTTGATTTCATTCAGTTCGAACAAGTTCACACTGGAATCACACAACGAAAAGTTCAGCCTTGTGGAGGACGACGAGGATGGAGAGGTCATGATAACCGAAGAGCTTCTCGATGACTTGAGGTATGAAGTATTTGATAGACTCTCTGGGCCCGAAGCGGGAAAGAAGATTCTCAACATGTTCACTAGAAAGTTCGTGTTGAATGGAAGCAGAGTGGTTTTCAACCCAGTCGATATGAGCGCAAGGGATATAGAGATGGAGGTATCGACTGTTAGAATAGATTATCCTATAGGAGAATCTCTCAGAGCGACGCTCGAGGATACCCTGGGAATCGAACCTATGATGTTCGCATCTCCTATATCATCAGCCGAAGGGACGTTGACGGCTACTGAGAAGGACAGCGGGGTCGTCTTCGTTGACCTGGGATACAACTTCTCAACAGTCGTCGCGTACCTGAACAACATGCCCATACGCTTGGAATACGTTTCACTTGGAATTAGAAACGTTATAAAGGACATCGTGTACGTATTCAGAACCTCTTTTGACGAAGCGGAAACCATGTTGAAGAACTACGGATTCGCCGTGTACGACCCGACGGAGGACTTGGATGCGGAGATAGAATACAGGGAGATAGATGGAAGAACAGTGAAGAAGGTGTCCGCAGGAAAGTTCGCGCTCGTTGTGAACGCGAGACTCATGGAGATATTCAACAAGGTGAGAAGGGTCTACAAAGACTTCGAAAGAAATGTTCAAGAGTACAGAGAGAACGGGATCCCTGGAGGGGTGGTTCTCGCCGGCGGTGGAGCGAGGATAAAGCGCGTGGCGGATCTCGCAACACAGGTTCTTCGAACGAACGTCAGGGTTGGGAGTTTTCTGAGGTCCTTTCCTGTGGGATCGGAAAGGATCATTGGTGATGAAGAAGTCACCGACAACCCGTCGTATTCTGCAACTTTCGGAAACGTGGTTAACTTCATCAAAACCGAGATGGAGATCCAAAGATCACAGCCGAAGAAATCTTCTGGTTTCATGAAAGGATTCAAGAAGTTCCTGAAAAACCTCTTCTGATACAGGAGGTATGAACATGGGTTTCGAATTGGCGAAAGAAGAGAACGTTAGAAATGAAGGGAAGGCCATATTACCCGTTATAAAGGTTATGGGAGTAGGTGGAGCGGGAAACAACGCCATAAACAGGATGATGGAACTCGGAATACACGGGGTGGAGTTCATAGCTGTGAACACGGACGTTCAAGTCCTCGAGGTAAACAAGGCACCAACGAAGATACAGATAGGCGAGAAGGTGACAAGGGGATTGGGAGCTGGTGGAAACCCTGAGGTTGGAAAAAGCGCAGCTCAAGAAAGCGCAGAGAAGATAAAGGACGTTCTCAAGGATACGGATATGCTCTTCATAGCCGCTGGATTTGGAGGGGGTACGGGAACGGGAGCCGCTCCCGTTATAGCGGAGATAGCTCGCGATATGAACATATTGACCGTCGCCATAGTCACAACGCCGTTTTTCTTCGAAGGACCTAAGAGATGGGCAACCGCCATAAACGGATTGAGGGAGATAAAGGATAAGGTTGACACACTGATAAGGATCTCCAACAACAAACTCCTTGAAGAGCCCGATATAGAGATATCGAAAGCTTTCTTGATGGCGGACGAGATACTGCACCAAGGGGTCAAGGGGATATCAGAACTCATAACGAAGAGGGGAATAATAAACCTGGATTTCGCGGATATAGAATCCGTTATGAGGGATGCCGGAGCCGCACTTCTTGGAATAGGTGTCGGTAAAGGGGAGAACAGAGCATCTGAAGCTGTCAGAAACGCCATGGAGAGCAAGTTGGTGGATTATCCAATAGAGGACGCGAGAAAGATGATAGTCAACCTTACGGCTCCTCCAAATGCCAAGATGAGCGAACTCAACACCGCGATGATGCTCATAAAGCAGCACACGAGCGAGGATACAGATATAGTGCTTGGATTGATGCACGATGAGAGTCTCGCAGAGGACGAGATGAGGATAACGCTTATAGCGACAAAGTTCGAAGAAGATGAGAGGATACTGATACCGGATGAAGATGTCCCGGCGATATACTGGAGGGGTATAGACATAAGGAGAATCGGAGAGTAATGTTCTTCGAGAAGAAAAAGTACAAGAGACTCGGAGAGATATTGACGGAGAAAGGTTTAATAACTGAATCAGAACTTCAAAAGGCTCTGAGGTACAGCAGGGAGAAAGGGAAACCGCTCGGTGAATCCTTGGTTGACTCAGGATTCGTGACCTGGGACGAGATCGTTCATGCCCTGGCCGAACAGTGGGGCGTTAAGCCGCTCGACAAGATCCCAACCGCGATACCACCGGATATTATCTCGAAGATCCCAAGGAACATGATAGACGAGCTCAAGGTGATACCACTTGAGGTGAAGGATGACGGTACCATCGTCGTGGTCACGGATATAACATCGGATCTTCAGAAGATCCAATCCTCCCTGAAATTTCTCTTCGGCAAACCTCCGGAAATCCTGCTCACGAGTCCTGTGACTTTCGAGTACCTTTACAAATCTTTCGTCCTAGGAACTCCGGAGGACTTGTTCGATGAGGTCGGAACAGAGGAGGAAGAACTCGAAACGGAAGATTTGGCAGCTCTTGTTGGTGAGGAAGAGGAGAACGCCCCGATAATAAAGCTCGTGTCGATGATAATCCACAGGGCGATAGAGAGAGATGCAAGTGATATACACATAGAACCTTACAGGAACATCGTGAAAGTCAGATACAGGATGGATGGAATGCTCAAAAACGTCCTCAGCTATCCGAAGATCCAGCACAACGCAGTGGTGATAAGGATAAAGATCTTGGCCAACCTCGATATCTCGGAGAGACGACTCCCGCAGGATGGGAAATTCTACTTGAGAGCGGCAGGTGAGCAGTACGACTTCAGGGTATCGACCGTGCCGACCGTTCACGGTGAAAAGATAGTTATGAGGGTTTTAAAGGTGTCATCTGCGAACAAGAAATTGGAAGATCTCGGATTCAACGAATACAACGTGGATGGAATAAACCGTCTCCTGTCGGAACCGTACGGGATAATACTCGTCACTGGTCCAACGGGTAGTGGAAAATCCACCACGCTTGTTGCGATGATAAACGAACTCATAGACGAGACAGTCAACATAGTCACAGCCGAGGATCCAGTTGAGTACACCATAGAGGGAGCTGTTCAGTGTCAGGTGAAGCCCGAGATAGGTCTGACGTTCGCGAAGTATTTGAGGACTTTCCTGAGGCAAGATCCAGATGTGATAATGGTAGGTGAGATAAGGGATACCGAGACGGCTCAGTTGGCTGTGGAGGCTTCCATGACTGGACACTTAGTTCTCAGCACTTTGCACACGAACGACGCGTCCTCAGCTATCGACAGACTCAGAAACATGGGGGTAGATCCCCGCCTTGTGAGCTCATCTCTTCTCGGTGTAATAGCTCAAAGACTCGTCAGAAAGATAAACAAGAGGTGTAGAATAAGAAAGCTTCCCTTAAGACCTGATCTCGCTTACTACTTCAAACAGTACTTTCAGGATTACAACTACGAACCTGTCGAATACAAGCTTGAAGAGACCGATCAGTGCAACGAACTGTACAGGGGAAGAACCGCTATAGGAGAGGTCCTCATAGTAGACGATTCGCTAAGAGACCTCATAGCCGAAGGGGCTAACGTTAAAGAGATTCAAAAAGCCGCCGTTGATAACGGAATGAGACCGATGTTCATCGATGGTCTGGAGAAGGTTTTAAAAGGTGAAACCACGGTCGAGGAGATCCTCAGAGTCGTCCACTTCCCGGAACTATGAAGTACTACTCGAGAAGCCCCGAAGAATGGAGAAAGATAGATGAGGAGAAGAAAAAGCATGACAGAGTTCCTCAGCTTCGCAGAAGAAGCTGGATTTATTTCTTCGTGAATGTTCTTCTCGTTGGAGCGGTGATGATAATGCTTGGGATATTCAAGATGAAGAGCGCCGCACCATTCTCAATATACATAAAGATGGAAGACGAATACATGGCCGGCGACGAGATATCCCCTCAGATAAGACTTGTAAACTCGAAAGGGAAAGAACTCAAACTTCTGATATCCGACGTCAGGATAGAGGTTACGGACCGAGTTGGGAGTCTCGTGCGCACCCAGGAACTTCATCCTGATATATCCGTGAGCGTACCACCATACGATTACGTTCTTCTGATGGAAGATTCGTTCTCTATAGCAAATCCTGGGGAGTACGAATATTCGATCGTTGTGGATACCAACATAGGAAAGTACAGATTTGTAAGAAGTTTCTCTGTGAAGTACAGCCTTTCCTTGACTTTCTCCGATTATCAACCCTTTTATTTTCCAGGTGAGAGTCCAGAGTATGACATCGTCGTTGTAAACAACACTTCAGAGAGTGTGAACGCGGTTGTGTCGCCAGGAGAGGTTCAGATAACCAAAGGAAAAGAAGTCCTGGATAGGACGGGGACTCCCGGATTTGAGGGAATTGTTCCTCCTAAATCTGCTAGGCTTGTTTTTCACTATCGACCAGCCGTGAACTTCTTGGAAAGAGGCCTTTATATCATAAGCTTTAAGGCCATGGTGAACGCAAAGATGAGAAAAGTCGCTCTTCCATTCATGGTGATAAGCAAAAGAGACCTGAGTATGAAGGACGTGAAGATACTATTCGATTACTACAAAGTCTCAGAAGGAATAGAGACGAAGCTCTTTTTGGTAAACACATCGAAAAAGGACAGGTTTTTTGATGTGAAAAGCGCCATATTGGTTGTCTATTCGAGCGATGGTGAAAAGATCTATTCCGTAAAAAACGTGAGAGTCTGGATTCCACCTAATGGTAAAATCGAGCTCATGAGAAAGGTATTCTACGTTAGTGATTTGAAGGGTATTAGGGCGATAGTCGAAGGGGATAAAAACGCGATAACAAAAGAGATCGGAGGTGGCTGGAAATGAGAGTGGAGAACTGGATGACAAAGAGCGCTCCCACGATTAAAACTGGTTCCACGGTTAAAGACGCTCTCAAGGTCATGGATACGTATGGATTTCCTGGAATAATCGTGGTGAACGAAAATGGGGAATTCTCTGGAATCGTGAAAAAACGTGACATATTCGACAAATCCGCTGATGAAACAATAGACGATTTTCTCATACTTCCCGAGCTATACATAGGCCCAGAGGATCACATAGAGGAAGCTTTTCTCGTTTTCATGGAGCACAACGAGGATTTCATACCCGTGGTTGATGATGATTTGAAAGTTCAAGGGATAATAACCCTGCAGGATATACTCGAATCCATGATAGAGATAACTGCGATGGATGAACCTGGAACGAGGATTTCACTTGTTCTTCCAGACGTTCCTGGAGCCCTCAGAAAGATAGTCGATGCTCTTGCAGAAAACAGGATCAACATCCTATCACTCCTCACTTTTAGAGAGAGTGAAGATAAAAGAAGAGTAGTTATAAGGATAGACTCGATGGATTCGGAAGCCGTTGCGGGGCTCTTGAGAGACTACGGGATAGAGTACGACGAGATAATCAAGGAGGAAGGCTTCTGATGGGGGCCTTCATCCAGGGCATCGTTCAAGGACTCAGTGAGTTTTTCCCGATATCGAGTTCGGGACACTTGGTTCTCTTCTCATACATGTTCGGGTTTAGGGGCGACTTGCCGTTCGTGGCTTTTTTGCATCTTGGTACGTTCATAGCGGTTTTCTTATTCACGCTGAAGAAGATCATACTCGCCTTGAAAAAGCCTTGGCTGCTCTTCATGTTGATAATCTCGACCATTCCAGCCGGTGTGGTCTACTTGTTGTTCAAGGACACAGTGGAAGAGTCGTTCAATCCAAGGAACCTGCCGTTGATGTTCTCCATAACGGCCGCGATCCTTCTGGTAGCCTCCGTCAAGAACGGAAGCAAGAAAATGATCAACATGAGCATTCTCGACGCGACAATCATAGGTTTGGCCCAAGCTTTTGCGCTCTTTCCAGGTATATCGAGGAGCGGAATGACGATATCCGCGGCCCTTCTTCTTGGATATGAAGGAGAAGATTCGGTCTATTACTCGTTCCTCCTTTCTCTACCCGCTACACTTGCTGGTGGAATACTCAACATCAAGGGGGTTGGAGGTCAGGCGACACTTGGTCTTGTCTCTTCACTCCTTTTCGGGCTTCTCGCCCTTTTTCTCGTGAAGAAAATAGTGAAAGTCAAGAAGTTTCACGCGTTTGCTTATTACCTAGTCCTCGTATCCACACTTTCTTATTTCGAGGTGATAAGGTGATAGTGGAGGTTCTCATAGTCGGTGGAAGTCTCAACGTACCGGGCGTGGCCGTCGCGCCTTATTCGACGGTGACACTCCTCCAGCACGGTGATAGAAACATACTGATAGATCCGGGGAGTTTTGTAACACATCAAACGCTCGAGCGAAAATTGTCGGAGAGAAATCTAAAGAGATCTGACATAACGGACATCCTCCTCACTCATTTTCACCTTGATCACGCGTACGCCACGAGGTACTTCGAGAACGCTACAGTGCACCTCCACGAAAACTACGAGAAGAAAAACTACGAAAAATTTGGCGACATAGTTGGAAAAGAATACATGGATACGATGAGGTACTGGAAGAAAGTGGAAAAGCTGAGAGGCGGTGAGAAGCTCTTTGAAAGTGTGAGGGTTTTCCACACACCATGGCACGCGAGAGAGCACGTCTCCTACCTCATAGAATCGGAAAACCTGGGACTGGTGTTCGTTCCGGGGGACATATGCTTTACAAGGCTCGATTACTATGAAATGATGAAGGGATACAGGGAGGGTGAGGGTGCGAAGTTCTGCCTCGAGATGGTGGAAAGATCAGATTTCGTCATATTCACTCACGACGAGCCTTTAAAGGTTTGACAATCGAAATCCGCGATGATCTCAAACGCCTCAGAACTATCGAGATTCCTCAAAACTATATTCCCATCGCGAATTGAAATGTGCTCTGAAATCTTCCTCAACATGACATCTGCGTATGGGACACGTTCCTTTGAAATCCCTTCAACAAGTCTTAAACCCATGAAGAGGATCTCTTTTGAATCTTCACATGGAGTGTTCACTTTGTCGTAAGATAACTTTCCCGGATCCTTTATGTATTCTGTTATGCTCGGAATCTTAACGTACCTCCAACTATCGATATACCCTCCAGCCGAAACCCCAAATCCTAGGTAGTTCATGCTGTACCAGTAAGAAAGGTTGTGGACAGAGTACATGTTTTCCCTTGCGAAGTTCGATATCTCGTACCTTTCATAATCCATACCTTTTAACCCTTCTGACATCTTGAAGAACAGATCCATCGTGTTTTTTGGAAGATCCAGCTTTCCCGATACGTACATCCTGTAGATCGGGGTGCTCTCGTGAAGCTCCAGTGTGTATACGGAGACATGAGAAGGTCTGAAGCGATCCACGAGCGTTAAGTTTTTCTCAACAACTCCTTCATCGTACCCGGGGAGCCCAACTATGAAATCGATGTTGAAATTTTCAAAAAGGGCGGAGATATCCTCCAAAGCTTTCAGGATTTTCAGTGTTCCATGAGGTCTTCCGGAGAGCTTCAGAACATCGTCATCGAACGCCTGAACGCCCAAGCTGACCCTGTTTACCCCGATATACTTGTAAAGGGCGAGTTTATCCCTCGTTGTGGACTCCGGGTTGAGCTCCACGGTTATCTCAACCGGATCAAAGCCGAACTTTTCGAATATCTTTAAAACTCTGTAAAGATATGTCGGATTCACGAGTGACGGAGTGCCGCCGCCGAAATAAACGGTTCTTATGGATCGACCGTCTAGAAGGCTCCTGAAAGAATTGATGTCGTATGTTAAGGCTTCGAAATAGCCTTCGATCAGCGAAGAATCGGTTGAGGAGACAAAATCACAGTAGAGGCATTTCTTAACACAAAATGGAACATGCACGTAGACGAACAGATCAGAAGACGTAAAGTTCAAGTCCATCTTTTGAAAGTAGAGCAAAGAGTTTTCCACCTCTCAGATCGACTTGAAAACCGAAAACCGCTTTTGTTCCATCTTTTTCAATCGATATACCTACATCAGATCGAAAGATCTTCCAGCTCAGAGAAAGGACTCCACCTAGTCCAAACTCTCTTTTATTCCAGGATATTCCAAGCATCCAACCATTTTTCCCATCTGTATCCCCCAATCCGGCTATCAGATCTTCACCAGACCTGTAAAATCCAAAAGCGGGGACTTTTGGAAGTCTCAAAAGTCCGAGAGAATATCCGATCTTCAACGAGGAAACCTTTCTGTAGAGAAGTGAGCTGTTGAAGAGAATATCAAGGTATCTTTCCATCTCGCTCCTCTTCTTTTTACACTCGATATCAGTCCTATCACACCTTGGAAGGAGAGCCATCTTAACAGCGAACCTTCCGAGTATCGGAGTCTTCTCGAGAGATAAGGAGGAGTAAGAAAAATCTTCGAAATAAGAACCAGCGGAGACAAACCAACTACTTTCGCTCGAGAATATGAAGAGTTTCTTTGAACTTTTGAATATCGTATAAAGAATCGCCCCGTTTCCAGCTGACATCCCGAACTCAAAACCTTTACCTTTGACTCCAATCCCCGCTCCGTTCAGATCTCCAAAAGATGTAACGAGAGAGTATCCATTCCCGAAATCGTATGAGAACAACGCAAGGTTGTTGAAATTCATGGATAGGATCGAAACCGGCAAGATCGATATCAAAATTAGAAAGTATTTCATAAACCCCACCTTCTGAAGGAAAAATGGCGGAGGCGGTGGGACTCGAACCCACACGGGGCGTTCACCCCATCGGTTTTCAAGACCGACGCCTTAGCCAATTAGGCTACGCCTCCCCGAGGAGGTATTTTATCACAAAAGATTGAGACAGTTCGAGTGTGATGTTTGAAGATAATGTTCACAGTCTGAAAGTAAAATGGTGAAAAATTTCGTCCAGTCGTCACGAGATTGATATAATGTTCATGTCAAATCAAAAAGGAGGAGGTGGTTTGAGTGAAAAGGCTTACATTAGTTTTAACTCTAGTCTTGATAACAGCCGTGGCTTTTTCCATAAAAATAACCATGACTTCTGGAGGCGTTGGTAAGGAACTCGAGGTTCTGAAAAAGCAGATTCAGATGTTCAACCAGATATACCCAGATATAAAGGTTGAGATAATACCGATGCCAGACAGCTCTACTCAAAGGCATGATTTGTACGTTACATACTTCGCTGCCAAACAACCGGATCCCGTTGTCCTCATGCTGGACGTTATATGGCCTGCGGAGTTTGCACCCTTTCTCGAAGATCTGACGAAGTACAAGGATTACTTCGCACTCGACAGGTTCCTTCCAGGTACTGTGAAATCGGTCACAGTCAACGGGAAGATAGTTGCGATCCCTTGGTTCACGGACGCAGGGCTGCTCTACTACAGGAAAGACCTTTTGAAGAAGTACGGATACGATCACCCACCGAGAACTTGGAGTGAACTCGTTGAGATGGCTCAAAAGATAT
The DNA here is from genome assembly GCA_027038385.1 of Thermotogaceae bacterium. GTDB lineage: Bacteria > Thermotogota > Thermotogae > Thermotogales > Thermotogaceae > WGAO01. The sequence goes on along the minus strand of JALVXE010000176.1, from coordinate 18,338 downwards.
CAAAAGCTGAAGGAATAGAGGGATTTGTGTGGCAGGGTGCTAAATACGAAGGACTCGTGTGTGATTTCATGGAATACCTGTGGTCCTTCGGCGGAGACGTTCTCGATGACAACGGAAAAGTTGTGATAGACAAGGGAGACGCTGCCGTTAAAGCACTTCAGTTTATGAAAGATCTCATATACAAATACAAGATCAGTCCAGAAGGAGTCACGACTTATATGGAAGAAGATGCGAGAAGACTCTTCCAAAATGGCAAAGCCGTGTTCATGAGAAATTGGCCGTACGCCTGGTCGCTCCTCAACAGCCCAGATTCCCCAGTTAGAGGGAAAGTGGGGGTTACTGTGCTTCCAATGGGACCTGGGGGAAGACATGCTGCAACCCTTGGTGGATGGGTCCTCGGTATAAACAAATACGCATCCAAAGAGCAAAAAGACGCGGCTATAAAACTCATAAGATTCCTCACGAGCTATCATCAGGAACTTTACAAGGCTGTTAACGCCGGGCAGAACCCGACGAGAAAGTACGTATATCAAGACTCCTCTCTCGAAAAAGCTGCTCCGTTCATGGTCAAACTGTTCAACGTGTTCATAAACGCACTTCCAAGGCCGAGAGTTGCCAACTACACCGATGTTTCAGACATAATCCAAAGATACGTGCACGCCGTTTTGACGAATCAGATGGATCCACAAACCGCGGTGAAGAAAATGGCAAAGGAGCTCAGGTGGACACTCGGTCAGTGATATGGGCGGGGTTTCCCCGCCCCTTCTGGGGTGATGTAACTTGAGAAGGAGCAATCTGACAGCTTTCTGGATGATCCTTCCCGCAATACTTGTTATATCTGTGATAGCGTTCTTTCCGCTGTTTGAAACCTTCTACGACAGCTTTTACAGCTTCAGTTTAAGGCCTGGTAGTGTTAAGAGGTTCGTAGGTCTCATGAATTACGAGCGTCTCATGGAAGATCCGAGATTCATAGCCGCTCTGAAACACACCGTGTTCTTCACAGTCGTTTCAGTGTTCTTCGAAACTGTACTCGGTATCCTTATGGCGGTTGTGGTGCACCAGAAGTTCCCGTTGAGAGGGCTTGTAAGAGCCGCCATGCTTGTTCCATGGGCGATACCCACCGCGGTATCGTCTCAGATGTGGAGATGGATGTTCCACGATCAGTTTGGAATAGTGTCCAAATGGTGGGTGAAACTCGGAATAATAAGTCCGGGAACACCGATATTGGGAAGACCCAGCCTTGCCATGTGGGCGATAATCTTTGTCGACGTTTGGAAAACAACCCCGTTCATGGCTATACTGATACTCGCAGCTCTTCAGGTGATACCAGAAGAGCTTTACGAAGCCGCTAGAATAGATGGTGCGAACGCAGTTCAGAGGTTTTTCAAAATCACAATTCCTCTGATACTCCCGACCATAGGGGTAGCCCTCATATTCAGAACGCTCGACGCACTCAGAGTCTTTGACGTCGTCTACGTCATGACAAGGGGAGCCGTTGGAACGGAAACCTTAGCAGTGTATAACAGACATGTTCTCATGGGCAGGGCGTTCACGGGTAATTGGTTTGGATACGGCTCGGCCATATCCGTGGCGATATTCGTCATAATATCGATCTTCGCGGTGATTTACATGAAATCCCTGAGGCTCAAATTCGATTGAGGTGATTCCATGAGAAAAGTTATCACAAAAATCATTCTCTACACATCCGTTATTGTGATAGTAGTGTGGTGTGTCTTTCCGCTGTACTGGGCCTTCGTATCATCCATAAAGCCAGACGAAGATCTCTTCGAGACCAATCCTTCGCTCATACCCCATAGAATTACGTTTATAAACTACGTTAAGGTTTTCTCGGAAAGGCCATTCCACATAAACATAATCAACAGTGCGATAGTCGCAGGAGCGACGACCCTTCTCGCCTTAATCATAGGAGTAAGTGCTGGATATGCGATAGCGAGGCTCAAATTCAGGGGGAAAGTCGCCGTCATGTCGATCATATTAGCCGTCAGTATGTTCCCACAGGTCTCGATACTCGGATCACTCTTTCTTATCTTGAGATCTCTTCACCTCATAAACACGTACAGCGGCTTGATACTACCTTACATATCTTTGAACCTTCCTCTGACCGTTTGGGTCCTCCAAAACTTCTTCAGAGAGCTCCCGGTAGAGGTGGAGGAAGCCGCCCTCATGGACGGGTGTTCGAGGTTCAGACTTCTGTGGTCGATAGTCGTCCCCATGTCGTCTCCAGGACTTGTTGCGACGGGGCTTCTGGTTTTCATAAACTCCTGGAACGAATTTCTCTTCGCGTTGACGTTCATGCAAAGGCCGGAGAAGTACACGATACCTGTTGCAATAGCCTTGTTCAAGGAGGCTACGCAGTACGAAATACCGTGGGGCCAGATAATGGCCGCCACGATAATAGTCACGCTGCCACTTATACTCCTCGTGCTCGCCTTCCAGAACAGGATAATAGAAGGATTGAGCGCAGGATCAGTCAAGGGGTGATCGCATGGAAATCACGGATTTCCCGAAAAAACGACTGAGAGATTACGAAGAGTTTTCAGATCCGGATGTCCTGGAGAAAATAGAGAGAATCTCAAGGGATCTCAAGGGATTGAAAGTCGTTCACGTGAACGCCACCAGCTTCGGCGGGGGAGTAGCCGAACTTCTCTACACACTCGTCCCACTTATGAGATCCGTCGGGATAGATGCGAGATGGGAGGTCATGGAAGCTCCAAACGAGTTTTTCAACGTCACGAAAAAGCTCCACAACACGCTGCAGGGAGCGGAGATTGAAATATCAGATGAGGAATGGGACCTGTACATGAAGGTCAACGAGGAAAACGCCAAGAAGTTGAACCTAGATGCTGATGTACTGGTTGTACATGATCCACAGCCAGCCGCGATAGTGGGATTTACAAAGGGTACGGGAAAACTCGTGTGGAGATGCCATATAGATCTGTCATCGCCAAACGAATCCGTGTGGAACAAAATGAAGGACATACTTTCACCTTATGAGAGAATGCTTTTTCATTTGGATGAATACTTTCCAGAAGATTTCAAGGAAATATCTGTGAGATTCCCTCCGAGTATAGATCCAACAAGTGATAAGAACAGGGAGCTGAATCAGGAAGAATTTGAATCGGTCCTGAAGAGATTCTCGATACCGAAAAAGCCTGCACTTACCGTCGTCGCGAGATTCGATCCGTGGAAGGATCTGTTCTCGGCGATAGATGTTTACAAGATAGTCAAGAGAGAGTTTGACGTTCAACTCCTGATAGTGTCTGCCATGGCGAGCGATGATCCAGAGGGATGGATTTTCTATGAGAAAGTCCTCAGGTATGCGGGTTTGGACGAAGATATAAGGTTTTTGACAAATCTTATCGGGGTAGGATCCCTTGAAGTCAACGCTTTACAAAGGTTTTCGTCACTCGGCCTTCACACGGCTACCAAAGAAGGGTTTGGACTCGTCATATCAGAGATGTTGTGGAAGAAGAACCCGGTGGTTGCCAGACCTGCAGGAGGTGTCAAGATACAGATCGACGATGGGGAAAACGGCTTTTTGAGATGGGAAAAGGATGAACTGGCTGAAGCGATTTTAGACCTTCTTAAAAACGATGAGAAAAGAAGACGATTTGGAGAAAACGGAAGAGAAAAGGTCAGAAGGGAATTTCTAACGACATCGCACCTCTTGAGATACCTCAGGATCTTTTACGAGCTCGTTTCATAGAGTACATCCTCTCGTCTGCGATTCTCAGGGCCTTTCTGATATCATCTGCCTCGTCCGGGACTTTGACGATTCCGTATGAGAACCCACCCCAGAAATTTCTCAGGGCTCTTTCCATAAACTCCTCCGCACCTTCCTTCAAAACGAGGATGAACTCATCACCACCCCATCTGATAACAAGATCCGCGCCCGATACGACCTTTGCAAAATCCGAAAGGTACATATCTCCAGCTTCGTGTCCGAACTTGTCGTTCACTTCCTTGAGGTTGTCCAGATCCACGAAAACGATCTGGAAGCTTTCTCCACCTCTAAAGAGATCGAGGAGTTTTCTCTCTCCGGCCCTCCTTGTGAGAGCACCTGTTAAGGGATCAGTATCTATCTCATGAAGAAGAGATATATGAGCGGACGAAAGAACTTGTAGATACTCAAGAAGCTCCAAGGATTCATCATCCAAATCCTCTATGTAAACCCTCATCATGTACCCAGAACCTATATCGAGATCGAAAGGAATGCCACTTCTTTCTCCACTCTTGAATAGAACTTTCCCATCCTTGATTATCTCGACGAAACTTATCCCATGCAAAACCTCAACGGCTATCTTTGAGATCTTATTAAGGAGCTGCTCAGAGCTCTTTTCTCTGATTATATCTATTCCAAGCATTATGGCCAGTATCTCTTTAACTCTTCCAACGTTCATATCCCTGAGTACATCCATCGTCTTTTCCATGTCTTTTCCCCTCCTGTTTATTCATCGTCAAAAACAGGAGAGTCTTTAAAAAGAGCCCCGAGTTCGGGGCTCAAAGATCTTCCAAAAGTGCCTTGTAAGCTCTGTACGATTCGTAGAGATCCACCTTGGAAACTAGCTCATAAGGTGAGTGCATGCCTATGATTCCCGGTCCCATGTCTAGGACTTCCGCACCCTTTTCCGCTAGGAACTTCGCGACGGTTCCCCCGCCTCCAACGTCCACTTTCCCCAGAGTTCCAACCTGCCACAGAACTCCTCTCTTGTTCAAGATCGACCTGACTTTGGCGACGAGTTCTGCTCTTGCCTCACTTGCACTGGCTTTTCCCCTAGCTCCAGTGTACTTCGTCAGGACTATTCCGTACCCGGCCTTTGCGGCGTTGTTCAAGTCATGCACGTCTTTGTAAGATGGATTGACGGCGGCGTTCACATCTGCGGATATCACATAGGTTTTCTCCAGAGCTTCGTCGAGGTAGTACTCCACATCTTCAAATCCCTGCTTTTTGAGTATCCTCCTGAAGAACATCAGGTAGAACCTACTCTTTGCTCCAGTGTTCCCCTCGCTTCCGATTTCCTCCCTATCGAACAGTATCACTCCCATGTTCTTTCCTTCTTTTGAATCCAAGAGAGCCATCAGAGATGTGTACCCACATATCCTGTCATCATGTCCATACGCCGCTATGAAGCTCCTGTCCACGCCAACTTCCCTCGGTGGAAATGCCGGAACGAGGGTTAGGTCAGCGCTAACCAGATCCTCTTCTTTTATCCCGTAGATGTCGTGCAGTATCTTCAGAACGTTCAACTTCACGGCGTTTTTCTCCTCATCATCAAGCGGTATCGAACCAAGGATTACGTTCATCTTCTCAGCCTGAAACTTTTCCGATACTTTCTCGTCTTTTCTGTCGAGGTGCGGAAGGAGATCCGAGATGACGAATACCGGATCATCTTCCTTCTCGCCTATGTTCACGTTTATGACGCTTCCATCCTCTTTAACGATTACTCCTACGATCGACAGAGGAATGTTGAACCACTGGTACTTCTTTATGCCACCATAGTAATGAGTCTTCGCGAGGGCTATACCCTCATCTTCGAATATCGGATGCGGCTTCAGATCGATCCTTGGCGAGTCTATGTGTGCGGCAACCAAATTTATTCCCTCGTTGAGCTTCTCCGAGAGCTTAACCGCGACTATTGCCTTGGACCTAAAGGTCATGTACAGCTTCGCTGGGAGCGATCCGTCGTACTCATCGATATTTACGAAACCGTTCCTTCTCAAGACATCCTCGGCAAAACTCACCGTCTGTCTCTCCGTCTTGCACCTTCCTATGAAATCCACGTATCCTCTTGAGAACTTCTCTATATCATCCTGATTGAGAATCTTCCATCCTACTTCCTTCTTCATCTCCAGACTTTCCATAGTTTTTCCTCCTTTCCAAAATCTCTTTCACAAAAGTCTCCTCATCCTCCACGATCCCATCCAGCTTTCCCTTTATGACCTCTCCTATTATTCTTCCCATCTCCGGACCTGGATCCACTCCGAGCTTTACAAGATACTTTCCGTTGACGATACGTGGTTTTGCAAAATCCAGTCTGTTTAGATAGCTCTTGAGCCTTTCTCTTCCCTCATCCGTTAGATGAGAAGCGACGTAGCATATACCCTCCGGCGAAACATCCTTGAGGTTTTCATAGATCCACGAGAACTTCTTCCCTTCGTTTATCCTATCCGCTATATCCCTGACTCTCTTTTCCAAAGCCTTGAGTTCGCTCGTCACTTTATCAGGTATCGAATATCTGTACTTGACAAATTCCAGGCTCCCTTCATCATAGTACTCCAAAAGTACGTACATGAGCGCGTAGAACTTGTTCAATCTTGAGAACTTCTTCTCTGCGAATGGAAGAAAATCGAAAAGTCCTTCGAGCTTTTTATCCATGACGTGGCTATAGTACGTCCTCGGAAAGAGGTGCTTTATCACTCCAAGATGTGCCAATCTTCTAACAGATTTCAGGGGTTCTCTCTCCTTGAGTATCTTCTCGAGCTCTTGCCTAAGCCTCATACCGGTGACGTGCTCCAGATATCCACCATCAACCGCTTCCTTTATCAAGTTCTCCGTGGTCTCTTCTATCTTGAAATCGAACCTCTGCTCAAATCTGACCGCCCTGAGGATACGTGTCGGATCGTCTATGAAAGAAAGTGTATGTAGAGCTCTTATTATGCCTTCCTCCAAGTCTTTCCTGCCTCCGAAAAAATCATAGAGTATTCCAAACTCAACCGGATTGAGTTTTATCGCCATCGAATTTATAGTGAAGTCCCTTCTGTACAGATCGTTTTTTATAGAACTCACATCGACCTTCGGGAGCTTCGCCGGAGATTCGTAATATTCAGTTCGCGCGGTGGCAACGTCTATCCTGAACCCATCCCTAAAGAACAAAGAGGCGGTCATGAACTGATCGTGAACAACCACATTGACGTTCAGAAATCTTGCCGCGTACTTTGCGAAATCCGGGCCGTTGCCCTCGACGACTATGTCGACATCCTCGTTCGGTATGTTCAAAAGAAGATCTCTCACGAATCCCCCAACGACGTATATCCTCGTTTCCTTGTCGTCTGCCAACGCACCGAGAAGTCTCAAGAGGTTCAAGATCCTCGGTTTAACCCTCTCCCTCATCAGATGCCTTATATCGGCAAAAACGTTCGTGTCCTTCCTGTAAACCCCCTCGACTTTCTTGTTTCCACCAACTTCCCCGAAGATCGTCCTCAGTATATCCGTTCTCGTTACTATTCCCACGAGAACGCCGTTGTCTATTATCGGTACCCTTCCTATATCATTCTCTATCATGAGCTGTCTTATCTTACTGAGCGGAGTGTCAGGTGAGGCTGTTACCAACTTCGTGCTCATTATGGACTTGATCGGTCTGTCACCAAGGCCGTGGTTGATCGCCTTATCCACCGATTTTTTCGTTACCATACCGATCAACTTGTTGTTCTCAATCACTGGAAGACCGCTGTGCCCAGTCCTTTCCATTATCCTGTTCGCCTCTTCTATTGTCTCGTTGGCGTATATCACCTTCACTGGTGATGACATAGCATCCTTAGCCCTGACAGCTGGTGAGATGTGATCCTTCAGTTTGTTCAAGACTATTGCAACTACCTCGTCAACACTTTTATCAGTGAAGGCAGCGGATCCAGCCTTTCTGTGCCCGCCTCCACCAAGCTCCGACATCAATCCACCTATATCGACATCCGGAGAAGAAGTTCTCCCTATTGCGAAGGTCTTCTTTCCCGTCTTCACGACGCATATCAGTGTTTCATATCCTCCACCGCTCCAGAGCTTGCTCGTGACAACGTTCAGCCCACCGACGAATTTCTCGTATTCTGCCGTGGCAACCGCTACATCCACACCTCCAACGGTGTATTCCTGAACGCTTTTGAAGAGCTCTTCGAGAATCTGTTTCTGATCGTAACTCAGATCCAGTTTCACATATTCTGAAACTTCTACCAAATTCGCCTTCTTTTCCAAGAGAAACTTAACAGCTTCAAGATCTCTCGGAGTCGTCGAAGTGTACAGGAGATTTCCGGTATCCTCGTATATGGCTATCGCGAGAAGGGTCGCGGTTATCGGATCCACATCCACTCCCTTCTTCATAATTTCCTCAACAAGAATGGTAGTCGCCGCACCAACCATCTCGAGGTGCATCTCATCTCCATCTATACCGCCCTCCTTGAGATCCGGATGATGATCGTAAACTACCACTTCAGCACTCGCAAGGAGTTTTCTTATCTTCTCACCAAGTCTCTTCGGAGATGCGGTGTCGACGATCACAATCCTTTCCACTTCTTCAGGATTGATATCCTTGTCCATCATGTATCGAAATCTGTCCCCGTATATTCTGAGATACTCATGAAGGTTCTGAGTAGGTCGGCCGCTGAGGACTATCTCGTGATCCGGATTCAAAATCTTGTAAGCGACCGCAGATGCGAAGGCATCAAAATCCGGGTTGCGGTGCGGTGCGATTATCTTCAACTTTCCACCGCCCTAAAGAATATATCACGTGCGTGAACTTCCACCGTGTCTATAACTTCAAATCCAGAATCCTTCAAAACGAGTGGAAGTTCTGTACACCCAAGTATTATGGCATCTGCGAGGGTTGAGTACTTTCTCGCCACATCTCTGGCTTTTTCTTTAAGCGATTCGCTCACGCCATCAGCGGTTATGGAGAATATGATGTCGTTTATCAGCTCCCTATCCTCTTCTGAAGGAATTACGATGTCTATTCCATTTCTCCTCATCTTTGATGGGTAAAGATCACTCTCCATGGTCCTCTTCGTGCCGAAAAGTACCAGCTTTTTGTAACCCTTCTTCGCAGAATAATCCGCCACGGAATCGACTATGTGAACCATATCTATTGACGTGTCGAGCATATCGTAAATCAGGTGCATCGTATTCGCAGTCAGAGCGGCAACTCCGACACCAGAATCTTTGAATACCTTCAAAATCTCGTTGAACTTCTCGGCGACTATTCTTGGATCTTCCCTCATGTTCTTGACCACGAAATCGAAGTTCACACTGTATATCAAGATTTCCGGATAAACGTTCTTAGGTAGCTTCTCTCTGGATAGGTCTATCAAATTCTCGTAGTAAAGGAGTGTGGATTCAGGACTCGTTCCACCTATCAACCCTATCTTCTTCAATTCGATCACCTCACTTCGTGGTTATCTCCGTCTTGACTTTGAACGCCTTCATCTTATCCTCATTCAGGTATATGAGTGCCCTCTCGGCCCACATCTTCACATCCTTCTCCTTGTCGTAAACAAATACATCTCCTATCAGCTCAACAACACCCTCATCCTTCGAATATCTGAACCTCTTCGATTCGGCATAGGTCTTTCCTTTCCACATCCTCACCTTTCCATCACTGCTCCATCCGATGTAGACCTTCTTTTTCGTATCGAACCTCAGGTAATTCGAGATAACTTCTACATTAGATTTCTTACCTGCTATTTCAGCCCGCACGTTGCTCGTAAACGTTCCTTCCTTCTCCATATCATAGACTAGATCTTTTCCAGTTATCGTCGCATCTTCGAGTAGAACCTTCACATCTCCTCTCACATCCATCAAATTCTTGTCTAGATCGAGAACCGCCTTATCACCATAAAGATTCGTCTTTCCACTCCTGGCAACAACGTTTCCCTTGAGAACCATCGTGGATCCACCATAGGTGAAGGCGTTCGACGTGGCCACGACATCTTTTCTGAACATGGTGTTCCTGACGTATGAAGAGTAGAAGTTCCTGTTCAAATCGAAATCGAGGGAATCCGTTAGAACGGTCGCATTGTCACTGGTCAAAAAGACTATCGCACTTCCAGATAGGGTGCCTTTTTTATCGTGAAGATCGTAATCGAGTTCTTCTGATGTGGCGATCATCGAAGTGGTTTCAACGGAGACCTTTCCAATAGCCTTTATCTTTCTCCAGTCCCCGGCGTACTTGCTCACGGTGAGTGTGGACGCGAAGAGGTGCAAGTTATCCTTGTCAACGAACGCAGAAACGCTCCCTGAATAGGTTATCACGTTGTCTTCAGGTTCAACGAAATTAGAGGATATGTGCACAACTCCGGCATACATAAGTCCAAAACCCATCAAAAAAATCAGAAACTTTTTCAAGCACAAGCACCTCCCTCGAGTATTGTACACCACAAATCAACTGCGGTTGGTGCTATAATTTTCCGAGCGATTGGAGTAAAATTTAACTCGCACGGATATGGACTTAAAGGGAGGGATTGAAATGGAAGTTTACAAAGGAACCTGGATGGTCAAGAAGGGATTCGCGGAGATGTTCAAAGGCGGGGTCATAATGGACGTCACCAATGCGGAGCAAGCAAAGATAGCAGAAGAGGCTGGCGCTGTTGCGGTTATGGCTCTTGAGAGGGTTCCAGCCGACATAAGAAAAGCCGGTGGAGTGGCGAGGATGGCTTCCATAAAGAAGATAAAGGAGATCATGGAGGCAGTTTCAATACCGGTGATGGCAAAAGTCAGGATCGGGCACATGGCCGAGGCGAGGATATTGGAAGAGCTCGGTGTGGACTTTATAGATGAGTCGGAGGTTTTAACACCAGCTGACGACAAGTTCCACATAAACAAACACGAGTACAAGGTACCTTTCGTGTGCGGAGCGAGGGATCTGGGAGAAGCCCTGAGGAGGATAGCTGAAGGAGCGGCTATGATAAGAACGAAAGGAGAAGCCGGAACCGGCAACATAGTCGAAGCGGTAAAACACATGAGAAGGGTTCAGGACGAGATAAGAAAAGTGGTCAACATGCCGGAAGAAGAGCTCGTGAAGGAAGCCAAAGAGCTTGGGGCACCCGTTGAGCTTTTGAGGGAAGTCAAGAGGCTCGGAAGACTCCCTGTCGTGAACTTCGCGGCAGGAGGAGTCGCAACGCCGGCAGATGCCGCACTCATGATGATGCTCGGAGCAGATGGTGTGTTCGTCGGGTCTGGGATATTCAAGAGCAAGGATCCAAGGAAGATGGCCAGAGCCATAGTTATGGCCGTCACCTACTGGGACAATCCGAAGATACTCCTCAAAGTCAGCGAGGACATAGGTGAACCGATGCCTGGACTGGACGTGAACGAGCTAGAGATAAGAATGCAGGAAAGGGGCTGGTGATGTTGAGAATAGGTGTTCTGGGACTCCAAGGAGACTTCAGAGAACACGTGGAAATGCTCTCATTCCTGGGTGTGGAAACCCTCGTCGTGAAGCTCCCAGAAGATCTGGATCTGGTGGACGGTTTGATAATTCCAGGCGGAGAGTCAACCACCATGGGAAGGGTAATGGAGAACGTTGGTCTCAAGGAGCCACTCGTCGAAAAGATAAAAAACGGGCTCCCAGTTTATGGAACGTGTGCTGGAATGATACTCTTGTCCAAAAGAGTGGTTGACCATGATCAACCACTCCTCGGAGTCTTGGACACCGAGGTTGAGAGGAACGCATATGGAAGGCAAGTCGAGAGCTTCGAGGTCGATATAGAGATACAGGCTATAGGTGAGAAGCCATTCAAGGCTGTTTTCATCAGGGCTCCGAGGATCGTGAAACATGGTGAAAACGTTGAGGTTCTAGCGGAGTACGGCGGTGATCCGATTCTCGTGAGAGAGGAGAACATCCTCGCGAGCTCGTTCCACCCGGAGCTCACAAAAGACACGAGGATACACGAATACTTCTTAAGGATGGTTGAAAAATGATAGTACACGTTGATCTGCCTCAGAGAACCAAAAAGAAATTTGAAAGAATGCTTAACAACCTTTCGATACCCGTTTCCTCCGAAGAGGAAGCTGTGATAGTGTTCTCCAGAAAGCCACACACATACAAACTCACAGTCATCGTGGGAAGACTGGATGATGAAGTTCCGGAAAACGTCATAGATGTTATAGACTCTAAGATCGATGAAAAAACTCTCAGACTGAAAGTCAGACTATACGAAACGTACATTCAGTCCGGCGGTTTTAACGGGGTCTTAGAAGAAGAGTTCATGAAGGCCAAGAGAAACACGATGCCCCTGAGCTTGGTTGTATTCAAAGTCGTAGACCAAGATATGGACGCGATAAGGATGCTCGTATCGTCTCTGAACATAGCGAGCAGGAAATCTGACAAGGTGTTCAACTTAGGAGAAGGCGAGATAGTGATAATACTCCCCGGTACCGATAGAAACGGTGCCGGGGTTTTTGTGAAGAGGTTGGAGAGAAGGTTCATAAGAAAGTACCTGAAGGAAAAAGTTTTGAAGAAGCCATCCTACGTTTGTGGAATCGCCACTATGGAAGATTGGATGGTGGTCGGAGAAGACCTCGTATCCGCCGCAGAATACGAGATCTTGAGGAAGCTCAGGTGATTCGAGTTGCTGAAATGGGAGGAAACGGTGTTCTGTGCTGTAGACACCGAGACTACTGGTGTCAACCCTGATCGTGGAGATAGGATAGTGGAGATAGCCATGGTACCGGTGTACAACGGAAAAGTGATATTGGAAAGAGCTTACGTGACTCTCGTGAATCCGATGGTTAGGATACCTGCCCTTGTCGAGAAAGTTCACGGTATAGGGAATACAGAAGTCCTGAGGGCCCCCTCCATGGATTACGTCTATCCCACCGTTAAGACCTACCTATCCAGTATGATCCCGATCTTCCACAACGGGAAATTCGACCTCATGTTTCTGGACTACGCAGCCAAGGAGATCGGTGATTTCCCCATCGATCCAACTTACCTAGATACTTACGAGATGTCCCGGGTTTTGTTCGGAAAGCCAAAAAGCCTTGAATGGCTTGCAAAGCACTTCTCAGTGGCTGAAAAGATCAACCACAGGGCGCTGGATGACGCAGTGGTAACAGCGCATGTGTTCCTCAAAATGGCCCAGATAATTGGATACGAACGGATAGGGGAATTTCTGATGAAATGGAACGGATCTATCCTGTAGATAAACTAATTATATTAGATATATCAAACTAATTAGTTTGACTAACGCAATACTCTGTTATTATAATCACCTCCCAAGGAGGTGAGAGTTTGAGGCGGAGAGTGGTCATAACGGGCATGGGAATAGTCTCCCCGATAGGAAAGGATCTGAGGGAATTTGAAAACTCCTTGAGAGAGGGAAAAATAGCCGTTGACAGGATCAGTTTCTTTGATCCGTCAGATCTCACAGCTCAGATAGCCGCTGAGGTCAGAGATTTCAATCCCGCGGATTACATGGACAAGAAACTGGCGAGGAGGCAGGACAGGTTCGTACAGTTCGCACTTGCAGCCACTAAGATGGCGGTGGAGTCTAGTGGTGTGGACCTTGAGAAGTACAAAGACAGAACAGCCGTCCTGGTGAGCTCCGGAATAGGCGGGCTGATAACTCTGATGAGGGAAAAGGAGATCCTGGATTCCAAAGGACCTGGGAAGGTAAGTCCGTTCATGATACCAAAGGTCCTGATAAATCTCGTGGCCGGTACGATATCCCTTCAGTACGATCTCAGGGGACCGAACTTCTCACCTGTGAGTGCATGCGCTACGTCCCTACACTCGGTCATAATGGGAACCCTGCTGATAAGGCACGGGTACGCCGACGTGGCGATAGTCGGAGGCGCAGAAGCTTCGATCGAGAAGATGGGGATAGCTGGATTTGCGGCTATGAGAGCTCTGTCTACAAGAAACGACGAACCCAAGAAAGCATCAAAACCCTTTGATAAGGAAAGAGACGGATTCGTCATGGGAGAAGGTGCCGGGATACTCATACTCGAGGCAGAAGAGGTGGCGAGAGAGAGGAAAGCCGAGATAATAGCCGAGGTGAAGGGTATTGGAATGAACGACGATGCATACCACATAAGCGCACCGAGACCAGATGGAAGCACGATGGCTGGAGTCATGAATCTCGCCATCGAGGATTCTGGCCTGTCGAGCGATGAAATAGACTACGTTTCGGCACACGCGACGTCAACTCCAGCGGGAGATGAAGTTGAGGCTAGGGCTATAAAGATGGTATTCAAAGACAGGTCGAAAGACATAAGGGTGAATTCCACGAAAACCTTCATGGGTCACCTTCTCGGAGCTGCTGGTTCTGCAGAACTGATAGCCGCGATACTCCAGATGAAGGGAGGGTTCGTCCACGGCATGCCGAACCTGGACGACCCTGATCCGGAGACGGAAGGGCTCGGAGTGGCGGAAAAAGAAGCTCAAGATTGGAAGATAAGGAACTTCTTGAAGAACTCCTTCGGATTTGGTGGACACAACGCGTCGGTCGTCGTGGGGTGGTACGAATGAACATAGACGAGATCGAGAAGATCCTCCCACACAGATACCCGTTCCTTCTCGTCGATGGAGTAGAAGAGATTGAAGAGGGTTACATAAGGGCGTTCAAGAACATCTCCATATCTGATCCGGTTTTTCAAGGGCATTTTCCGGAGTATCCAATTTATCCAGGGGTTTTGATAGTCGAAGGCTTGGCACAGACGGCCGGAATACTTCTCTTGAGGGGGATCAAAGGGATCCCCCTTTTCCTCGGAATAGACGAGGCTAGGTTCAAAAAAGAAGTCAGACCTGGAGACAAGCTCGTTTACGAGGTAAAGGTCTTGAACAAAAAGATGACGGTGGTCACGGTCAACGGGAAAGCGAAGGTGGACGGAAAAGTTGTTGCAAAGGCGAAACTCCTCTTGGGGGTGAAAACTTGAGAACTAGGATAACAGAGCTTCTCGAAATCGAGTACCCGATAATCATGGGGGGAATGGCATGGGCCGGGACGGCGAAGCTGGCAGCGGCTGTCTCAGAAGCCGGGGCTTTTGGAGTAATAGGATCTGGACACTTGGATCCAGATGGGTTGAGAGAAGAGATCAAAAGGGCGAGAAAGCTGACGGACAAGCCCATAGGTGTAAACATACTCCTTCTATCTCCTTTCGCTGAAGGGCTCGTCAGGGTGGCAATAGAGGAAAGGGTCAGCGGGATAACCTTCGGAGCGGGTAACCCGGCGAAGTACATGCCAGAACTCAAGGAGCGCGGAATAAAGGTGATACCCGTAGTGGCATCTGAGTCTCTGGCAAAGCTCGTTGAAAGAGCCGGAGCAGATGCTGTTATAGCTGAAGGGATGGAGAGCGGGGGTCACATAGGAGAGGTTACCACGATCGTTCTGGTCAACAAAGTTGTCAAGAGCGTCAAGATCCCCGTGATCGCAGCTGGCGGGATAGCTGATGGAACGGGAATGGCCGCGGCTTTTGCACTTGGGGCAGAAGGAGTTCAGATGGGGACGAGGTTCGTGGCGACGGAAGAAGCCGAGGTTCATCCAGAGTTCAAGAGGAAGATAACGAGAGCGAGCATAAGGGATACGATGGTGACCGGAGCGAAGCTCGGGCATCCCGCAAGGGTTTTGAAGACACCGTTCGCGAAGAAGATCGTCGAACTTGAGACGAAAAGCTTTGAAGAAGCTGAGAAAGCCCTTCTTGGAAGCTTGAGGAGAGCCGTGAAAGATGGAGATACGTCGAGCGGATCGTTCATGGCCGGACAAAGCGCCGGACTCATAAGCGATATAAAACCGGTCAAAGAAGTCGTAAAAGACATCATTTCAGAGTTCAAGGGAGCGGTTGAGAGGCTCTGCGAGAACTCTGGGAGGTGGTTTGAATGAGGGCGTTCCTCTTCCCAGGTCAGGGATCCCAATACAGTGGGATGGGAGATGATTTCGCCGTATACGAAGAATCTAAGGAGCTTTACAAGAGAGCGGAAGATGTCCTGGGCTTCGATATAGTGTCCATCATGAATGGGGATGAAGACACCCTGAAGATAACCGAAAATGCTCAGCCAGCGATATTCCTCACTAGCTACATAGCCTATCGAGAGATGATGAAGAAAGGAATCGAGCCCGACATAGCCGCCGGGCATTCACTCGGGGAATACTCCGCTTTCGCTGCAGCCGGCGTTTATGATTTCGACACCGGAATCTACATAGTTAGAAAGAGAGGGGAGTTCATATCCAGCGCCCTCGAACCCGGAAAGGGAACGATGGCGGCGATTATAGGATTACCTTTTCACGAGGTGGAAAACGCGATAGCCGACATAGAGAACGTCTGGCCGGCGAATTACAACGATCCGACTCAGATAGTGATAAGTGGGCTTAAGGAATCCGTCCACAAGGCGATGGAGATTCTCAAAGAGAGAGGAGCCAGAAAGGTCGTGGAGCTGAAAGTCTCCGGTCCTTTCCACACACCACTTATAGAGAAAGCCGCTGAAGAGATGGAAGAGCTCCTATCCCAGATAAAGTTTCACAAGCCGAAGTTTCCAATAGTTCTCAACGTGACTGCCAGGGAATCGAACGATCCGGAGGATATGAAGAGATATCTCGTAGAGCAGATAGTCAGCCCTGTGAAGTGGCTCCAGTCGATAGAGAGGATGAAAGAGCTCGGGGTAGAAGAATACTTTGAAGTCGGTCCAAAGACCGTTTTGAAAGGACTTGGAAGGAAGAACGGGATAAAGGTGATGCACTTCAGAGAGGTGATCGAAGTTGGTTGAAGGTAAAGTAGCCATCATCACCGGTGCGTCGAGTGGGATAGGAAAGGCCATAGCTGGAAAATTCGTGAAAGGCGGTGCGTACGTTCTCGGTGTTGCAAGAAGCGAGGAAAAGCTCAAGGCAATCAAAGAAGAGCTCGGGGAGAACTTTGATTACGAAGTGGCCGACGTATCGGATCACGACAGGGCGAAGGAGATCGTTGAAAGACTCGTGAAAGAGAAGGGAAGGATAGATATACTGGTGAACAACGCCGGAACAACCGAGGACACGCTCCTTGTAAGGATGGACGAGGAGAAGTGGGACAAGGTGATAGACACGAACCTAAAGGGAGCGTTCAACTATTCAAGGCACGCTGCAACCCATATGATGCGCCAGAGATCTGGCGTGATCATAAACATCTCATCGATAGTTGGGATATACGGGAACGCCGCACAGGCGAATTACGCAGCTTCGAAAGCCGGGCTCATAGGATTCACGAAATCGATAGCCAAAGAACTCGGAAAGAGGGGGATCAGGGTAGTTGCCGTAGCTCCCGGATTCATAGAAACTCCCATGACGGAGAACCTCCCTGAGAAGATCAAAAAGGCTGCTTTGGACATGACACCTCTTGGAAGGTTTGGAAAGCCCGAAGAGGTTGCAAACGTCGTTCTGTTCCTCTCTTCCGATCTCGCCTCTTTCATAACCTCAACGGTGGTAGAAGTCAGTGGAGGGCTCTTGATCTGAGCCCTCTCCATTCCTTTTTCACTCGTGCGAATCCCTATTCAAGTAATCTTGTGTTATATTATTAGCACAGGCGTTCTCTTGAGGAGGTGGTTGAATGAGCATAAGGGGAAAGATTATCCTGTGGTTTCTCCCGATAGTTGTCATAGTCGTTTTCTTGGTAGCCTTTCTTCCAATGCAGATGGCAAACCGCAAGTTTAAATCTCTGATATCTGAGATTCCAAAGCTCGAGCAGAAAATAAACGGCATGGATACGGATATAAAACAGTCGAAAAAAGAAGTTTTGGATAAGTTCGTCACTCTCATAGAGAGATTGGCCGAGTCAGAATCCAGAAACATAGGGACTTGGATAAATGACAAGTTCTCCCTCGTCGAAAAAATGGCGATGGATGACAACATAGAAGCCGCATTTTCGGTGTTTCAAAAGACGTATGTCAAATTCGCGCTGGAAAATTACAGAGGTGTCAAGGGATACACGGATGTTTTTCTCATAAACAAAGACGGCAAGGCTTACGATGCGGATGGAAAAGAGTACGAGATAGACACATCTCTGATAAAACCGATCATAGATGGCAAAAAGGATGAAGATCTGGTCGTCCCCTTCAAATTCAAGGGTCAGAAAGACCCTCAGATGCTCTTCATGAAAGCCTACAAAAGCAGGATGAACAACTCCGTGGACGGAATAGTGGCTGCAGAAGTTCCTCAGAAAGTCTTCATAGATTTTGTTAAAAGCATAAAGTTTGGAAAGACGGGAAGCGCTTTCGCCGTGAACTCCAAGACTATGATAATAGCCCATCCTACAGATGAGATGATAAACCACGTCGTGATGCTCGGAAACGAGGAGCTGAAAGAACTCGGAAAGTTCATGCTTTCTGGAAAAGTTGGCCACGTTTTCTTCACGTTCGAAGGCCAGAGGAAATTCGTGGCGTACGCCCCAGCAGGGCACGGGATATACATGGGAATGAGTATGAACGTCTCGGAAGTGCTGGACACAGTTTCGATACTCGATAAGCTCGCGAAGACCAGCAAATCCGCCGTTGAAACCGTGAGGAACATGTCGCTGACTTTCAGCAAAGAGGTGAAAAAGACCTTCATAATTGGGATCGTCTTCGGGCTCGTCGGTATAGGCGTGATGG
>JALVXE010000175.1 GCA_027038385.1 Thermotogaceae bacterium | reverse complement strand
CAGCACTCCTTGCATTTAAATAAAATGTCGTAATTTTTAATTTTGGAGGTGATAAGAATAGGAGCAATAGATTTCGCATTGCATGTGTTGGAGGATATGACTGCGAATCTGCTCACAGAGATTGTTCTTGCGATAATAACCACTTACGTGATCGGAAAAGTGAAACCCCAAAAGAGATAAGTCCCGTTGTTTTAAACAGCCAAAACTCCTTATCCAATTTATCCACGTAATTTATGCGTTGCGCTGTGTGAATCTATACCACTGCACAAATTCCGCTTTCCCCCTCTTTTTTCATGTTTTTAACTTTATCAACCTACATGTTAATTTAACTGTTTTGGATAAAAATCCGCCGAAGGTTGTAAAGAACAAGCATATATATAGTAAAAATTAACAAGAGTGTGTGGATGCTACCACCACAGCCATATGGGTGCACTGTATGAACATTCATTTTTCCTAGAAATTTCCTAAGTTTTCGTAAGCAGTGGGCTGTAACGGGGCGCTTACGCCCCGGATTTTCCTTCACGAAAATTTTCCCCGCATCTTTTTGCACAGCGGATTTTTTGGATTCATCTCGCAAAAAAGGTCGAGTGAGATGAGAGGAGGTAACTCGTTTTCTACAACCTGCCCATTCACTACGGAGTATCCCGTGTATTTTTCATTACTCAGGATTGCTCTCACTAGCGAGTCTGTCAGTCCCAGCTCTGCGGCAATTCTGCGCCTTCCCATATGTTCGTCCAGTGCAAGCCTGTACACCTCCTTTATGACCTTTGCTTTCTCCTCGTCGATTACTATTTCGTACTCTTTGTTTTTCCTGTCGATCCATATCTTTTTGTATCCGTATGGGAGTTTACCCACCTGCTTTCCCTGCGCTTTCAGGTACTGCATCGCCGTGAGAGTTCGTATCTGGGTGCCTAGTACTTCGAATATTGCCGCCATCATGTGTGCCGTGAAGAGCATTGCGCCCTCATAGCTTCTCCAGTCTATATTCTTATACTGCGCGATAAGAAGATCTCCTTTTCTGTGCCTGATGATTAATTCGAAGATTTTTCCTGAGTCTTGGAGGTTCCTCGAAAGCCTATCTAGAGAGTACGCCACGATTCCTGTATATTCTCCTTTTTCTATACCTTCCATCATTTTCATGAATTCAGGTCTGCGTGTATCCGTACCACTTCTCTCCTCTTTGAAAAACTTGTGTATTTTAATGCCTTTCTCCGCTGCAACTTTTTTTATTTCATTTTTCTGGAAATCAAGACTGTAAACCTGCTTCCCTTCTTCGTCTAATGACTTCCGGAGATATGCGACCCAGTAAGACATCTCTCTTCACCTCTTGAAGATTGTGATAACCCATTTCTCCAAAATAATCTAAGAGTTTTTCTCTCCACCAAGGAGCCGTTCTTTCAAATCCGTACTCTTTTTTCATGATTATGCTTATCTCTCTCAACGAGTTGTCTTGCAAATATAGAAAAGCAGCTTCTTCAATAAATCTGTTCTCCTTTTTCTCCACAGCTCTTGAACCAACCTCATAATTTTTAGTTGCATTATTTGCAGCTTTTATGAGCCAGGCTGGGGCATCCACAGGAGTTATGATAAATGCCTGTCTACTCCCCATGTTTTTCAGTCCCATCTTATCAGCCCTGTATAAGGG
>JALVXE010000174.1 GCA_027038385.1 Thermotogaceae bacterium | reverse complement strand
TCTGAGCTCTGTCGACGTCCGTGTTCGTATCACTCGATGCCTGAACTGCCAGCTCCCTCATCCTCTGGAGTATCGAGTGTACTTCGTTCAATGCACCTTCCGCTGTCTGAATGAGCGATATGGCGTCCTGCGAGTTCTTTATCGCCATGTTAAGTCCTCTGATCTGTCCCCTCATCTTCTCACTGATCGCCAGCCCCGCCGCATCATCAGCCGCACTGTTTATTCTCAAACCTGAGCTCAACCTCTGAAGGGTCTTGCTCATCGCAAAATTGGTCTGCCTGATCTGCCTCCAAGCGTTCAAAGCGGCTATGTTATGATTAATCCTCATAAACCTTCACCTCCCTGTGAGACTTTACTCTTCCCTCCCTGGAAGAGTTCCCCGGGCCCAAGGGAATTTTTGTCTTCGCTGTGTATATATTCGGAAAGAATTTGAAAAACTTTAGGGAGTTAATATTCCTCTAGTTTGATCTCATCCCCGTCCATGACGGGTTCTGCGAAAGAGGCTTCTCTGCCATTTTTGAGTATCCTGTACTTTCTCACGGGAGGAAGGTTAACCATGGAGAGGACGGTTGCAACTATCGGTACGACTTTCTTTGTGGATACCACTATCTTCATTCCGTCGTATATCTCATCGTCGAGTTTCAGGACTTTTCCATCCGACATCACTTCATACTCCACTACTGGTATCCTCAAGATCTGACCATTGAACCTAACCGTTATGCTCTCCCCTTCCGGAACGACATCTTTCACCTTTGGATGATTCACGAAAGTTGCTTCTATCTCTTCCCCTACTCTGACGAATTCATCATCGAAGAGTTCCCTTCCATCTGAGAAGATCTTCACATCAGATCTGACCATCTTAGGCTCGCCGTTAACGTACACGACGAATCCTCCAGATAGGTCGCTTCTTATCTTTTTCACGGGAACGAGTGTGTTGTAATCTATTTTATCCCCATCCTTTATTTCCGATTGCGGATCTGCCAAATCTCCGTTCACAAAAACTTCTGGAATGATCTCAACAGCTTTATCACTTATCTTCACCCTCACCTTTTCAACCACATCTTCGATTTTTGGAACCTCTGTCTGCTCTTCGACGATCTTCTCCAAGGTTATCCTGTCGTTGTGAGATACCACCGTTCGAGTAGTAGCTTCTTCCCCGTTGACCTTTATGATCACTCTTTCTCTACCCTTTTTGAAACTCTTGACCTTTCCGTTGACTTCGTAGACTATCGACGGCGAGACTCTCCCTATAACATCTTTCATATCGTATCCAGCTTGAAGGAGAACCTGCATCACGGTGTATTTTCCGGAGAGCCCTATCAGTTTCACCGGAACACCGTTCACGTAAACCTTGGAGAATATCCCTCCCTTTCCAAGGAGTGCGCTCTTTGCGATGCCAACTGGTGTCACCAGATCGCTTCCAGATAGTCTCCCCGTGTAATCTTCTATGTTAGGAAGGTTCTCAACTCCTTTTAAAGAGACTCTACCAACCGGAAGATCGAGCTTTTCTCTGAGCTTTTCTATGAATCCGGGCACTCTCGCTCCTCCTCCGACTACCATGACCGCCTTCGGAGATCCTCCGTTGAGCTCGACTATCGTTGAGGCTATTTCAGAAGTTATGTCCTCTATCACCGGATCTATGACTTCAAC
>JALVXE010000173.1 GCA_027038385.1 Thermotogaceae bacterium | reverse complement strand
CTATTACAAAAACTCTGATGAAGCCAAAAAAGCTTTGTTTGAATACATAAAGTCCGAGTTCGTGATCGTTATGAGAAAGTTTTTCAAGCTCAAGGCATTTGTGGTGAAAGTCGAATCCGGAAAAGCTTATCTGAAGGGAGTGGATCCAAGCCTTCTCAGAGTTGGAATGATATTCAAAGTAGAGGGTGGACTTGGAAGAGCTGGTTACGTAAAGGTTGAAGGTGAAGAGAACGGGTACGTCGTTGCAGATGTTCTGTATGGATATGTCAAACCCGGGCTGCAAGCAAAGGAGATGGCCCTCCTTGGAGGTGGAGGAGCACTTTCTTTGAACTACTACAGCGGTTTGATGTACTCAGGTGTATCGGCTTTTGGTATAGGTTTGACGTCCTGGAAAGGGCTTTACATCGAGGCGTCCTACCTCATTGGAAGCGTTTTAAACTACATTCCGTTTGATGCTGTTTTTGGAATGAGATTCAACTTGATAAGATTTGGAAGGGTGTACATCGGCGCTCATGGTGGAGCAGATTTGTTCGGGATATACGATACGAACAAAGATGATGTATTGGCGATGATTTTTGGAGCGGCCGCTGGTGTCGATGCGAGATACGAATTCGACCCAACGAAAGGAATTTTCTTCAAAGCGGATTACAAGTATCTGATGGGAATAGGTGGTTTCAAAGCGTTTTCGGTTGGATACTACATGGGATTTTAAAAAAGGGGGCGGAAGCCCCCTTTTTCTCACTTCATGTTTTCTATCAACGTCTTTGGAAAGACCGCGTAAAACGCAGCAGCTTTTATGAGGTGGTCTATTCTGACCTTCTCATTTGGTGCGTGTGCGAACTCCTCATCTCCAGGTCCGAATCCAACGCTCGGTATGTTGTAAACTCCTGCTGTGACGACACCGTTCGTGGAGAACGTCCACTTGTCAACCACAGGATCCTCTCCAAAGACTCTCTTGTAGGTATCCTTAGCAGCCCTGCCGACAAGGTGATCCTCTGGCAAGACCCAAGTCGGGAAGTATTTCTCAGCTTTGTAGACCTCTCCGGTGTAGGCATGACCTTCGAATTCGAGCTCGATTATCTCTGCCTTAACTCCCGCTCTCTTTATCGCGTCTCTAACTTCTTCGAAAGCGCTTTCCTTGGTCTCACCGGCGGTGAGCCTTCTGTCTATGTGAATGTAGCACTTGTCGGGAACAGAGTTGACCGATGGCGATATGCTCTCTATCTGGGAGACAACGAGAGTTCCTTTTCCAAGGAACGGATCCACTTTCAACCTTTCGTTGAGCTTTTCGAGCTCCAAAACCACCCTTGCCATCTTGTAAACCGCGTTGTCTCCCCTCTCAGGGGCGCTGGCGTGAGCTGAGAGTCCCTGGGTCATGATCTTGAACTCCACTCTTCCCCTATGTCCTCTGTAGACTCTGAGTGAGGTTGGTTCTGTGAGAACCACGAAATCCGGCTTGAGCTTGTCAACCTCTATTATGTATCTCCATGGAAGTCCGTCACACGTCTCCTCCATAACGGTACCGGTGACGTACACCGTGAAGTCGTCCAAAAGATCGAGCTCTTTGAGTATCTTCATTCCATAAACCATGGAGGCCATACCAGCCTTCTGGTCGGATGCGCCTCTTCCATAAACCCACTCATCGTCCCAATCTCCACTGAACGGGTCCTTGTCCCAAAGGTCCGGGTCTCCGACGTCAACCACGTCTATGTGTGCATCCATGGCTATCTTCGTTTTTCCGTTTCCGATCCTGCCTATGACGTTCCCGAGTCCATCAACCTTGACCTCGTCGAAACCAACCTTTTCCATCTCGTTGCCTATGACCTCGATAACCTCTTTCTCCTGTCCGGAGAGACTCTTCGCCTTTATGAGGGCGCTCATAAACTTGACTATGTCGTCTCTCAATTCCTCTGCTCTCTTCAGAGCTTCCTTCATTTTCTATCCCTCCTTTCGGATGTTCTTGGCCCTTCCGAGGAATAGGATTCTACTCCTTGAAAAATCTTTTTGCAAAATTTTAAACTATTTTGACGGATTTCAAGTCGTTATGATATCATACGAATAAGGAGGTGCTAATTCGTGAATGAAAAAGCCCTTTGGAAGATCACTTACGGGATTTATATTGTCTCATCAAGGTATGGAAACGACTTGGTTGGTCAAATAGCGAACACGGTTTTCCAGGTTACAGCAGATCCGGCGAGGATAGCCATATCCATAAACAAGGAGAACGCCACACACGAAGTGATAGAGAGGAGCAAAGTGTTCGCAGTATCGATACTTGAAAAGAACACGCCGATGAAGCTCATAGGGCTCTTCGGATTCAAGTCCAGCAGAGATGTCAACAAGTTTGAGGACGTCAAGTACAAATTTGGAAAGACCGGGGCTCCCATCGTAACGCAAAACGCGGTTGGCTATGTGGAAGCGGAGGTGGAGCAGCAGATAGACGTCGGCACACATTCCCTGTTCATAGGAAGGGTTGTCGATGCTCAGATGATAAAAGAGGAAGAGGTCATGACGTACGAGTACTACCACCAGGTGAAGAACGGATCTGCTCCGAAGACCGCTCCTACGTATCAACCGGTTAAACCCAAGAGGAAAAAGCTCTACAGGTGCAAAGTTTGTGGATACATTTACGATCCGGAGAAAGGTGATCCCGATGGAGGAATAGCTCCAGGAACCGAGTTTGAAGATATCCCGGACGATTGGGTATGCCCGATATGTGGGGTGTCTAAGGATATGTTCGAACCTATAGAGGAGTGATGGAAGATGGCCGTTAAAAAAGTGGTCGACGGAGTGTACGAAGTAGGCGTCGAGCATTGGGACAGAAAGCTTTTCGATGAACTGATACCACTTCCTGAAGGGACGAGCTACAACTCCTACATAGTGTTTGGCAAGGAGAAGACCGCTCTTATCGATACCGTCGATCCTGAGAAAACGCATGTGCTTCTCAGAAACCTCAGAAAACTCGATGTGAAGAAGATAGACTACGTTGTGGCTAACCACGCGGAGCAAGATCACTCCGGATCCATACCCAAAATCCTTGAGATGTACCCAGGTGCCAAGATCGTTACGAACATCAAAGCTAAGAGCTTTTTGATGGATCTCCTTCACATAGATGAGGACAGGTTTCTCGTTGTGAAAGAGGGGGACGAGCTGAAACTTGGCGGAAAGACGCTGACCTTCTACATGACGCCTTGGGTGCACTGGCCGGAGACGATGAGCACGTATCTTTTGGAAGACGGGATACTTTTCACCTGTGACTTCTTCGGAGCTCATATAGCGAGCAGCGGGATATTCTCAGACGACAGCGATATAGTCTACGAAGCCGCAAAGAGGTACTACGCTGAGATAATGATGCCGTTTAGGGTTGCGATAAGAAAGAACATCGCAAAGGTGAAAGAGATAAATCCAAAGATGATAGCACCAAGTCATGGGCTGGTTTATAAAAATCCGGATTTCATAATATCCGCTTACGAAGATTGGGTGTCTGGTGACGTGAGAAACGTCACCGTGGTTGCGTACGTATCGATGCATGGGAGCACCGAGGTCATGGTGAATCACCTCTACAATCACCTCGTCGAGTCTGGGATAGAGGTTAAGGTGTTCAACCTCACAGAGGCTGACATAGGCGAGTACGCTATATCGCTCGTCGATGCTGCATCGCTCGTGGGAGCATCACCGATGGTTCTCGGTGGACTCCATCCAGCTGCGGCTTTCACCGTCACCTTGACCGGGGCCCTTAGGCCAAAGGTTAAAGTCGTAGGTATAATGGGTTCTTACGGATGGGGAGGAATGATGGTCGATCAGGCAAAATCCCTTTTGAAGGGTGTGAACGCTGAATTTCTCGAGCCTCTTCTCGTAAAAGGGCTTCCCCGGGATGAGGACCTTGAGAAGATAGAGAAATTCGCAGACACCATAGTCGAAAAACATAGGGAACTGGGACTTTTGTGAACACAAATCGAGCGGAGGTGAGTCTGTGAAGAAGATATCGATGGAATTCATAGAAGGGATGTTGTTTCACGGCAGAAGTTTGTCGGAGCACGATATATTCATGGACAGCGAGCCGAAGTTCAATGGAAGGAACACCGCTCCAAGGCCTATGGAGTGTTTCATACACGCACTCGCGGGATGCACTGGTATGGACGTTGTATCGATCCTGAGGAAGATGAAGATATTGAACATGGTCAAAAAATTCGAAGTTCAAGTTGAGTACGAGAGGGCTACGGAGCATCCGAAGGTCTACACGAAGATCCACATCATATATTACTTCGAGGCGGAGAAAGGCATACCACACGACAAAGTCAAAAAAGCGTGTGTCCTATCTCAAGAAAGATATTGTCCGGCATCTGCAATGCTCAAGAAAGCAGTGCCCGAGTTCGACTACGAGATAAAGATCGTAGAGCTGGAGTAAGGCTTGAATTTCTTCAATCCGTGATGATAAAATCGCCTTGATCCAAATCTTTGGAAAGGAGGGAGCAAAGTGTACAGAGTAAGAGTGGACGAAGCAACGTGTATCGGATGTGGCGTGTGTGAAAGCCTTTGTCCGGAGGTCTTCAAGATGAACGAGGAGACGATGAAAGCCGAAGTTCTCCAGCCCGAGACAGATCTCGATTGTGCTCTCGATGCTAGAGACAGTTGTCCGACGGGGTCGATAACCGTCGAAGAAGAGTGAAGAAAGAAAGATACACGCCCCCTGAAAAGGGGGCGTTTTTTTGTTGTAAAATGCCTTCTGGAGGTGAGTCAATTGAAGTTCATGGTCTTGGGGAACATACCGAAGGATTTCGTGGAGTTCATGGAAAAGATGGAAGAACCTGGAAACAGAGTAGACGATCTCGATGAAGCTGATGTTTTGCTCTGCACACCGGATAACTTGGATATGAGAAGAGGACTGGTCAGGATGATATTTGAAAACGAGAAGGTTAAGATAGACAAGAATGGAGTGGTTCTGGCTGAAGTATACCTTCACAAAAACTACCTAACCTCACTCTGGGCCTTTGTGAAAACCCTTGTCGATGGGAAAACGTCGGTCGTGAGCAGAACTTGGGCGAAGAAGATAGTATCCGGTATCCTCCAAGGGATGATAACTCTGATGGAGGTTGAGGATAAAGATGGATACTCGCATTCCCAGAGGGTCGCACAGCTTGCTGTGAAGTTTGGAAAGCATTTGGGTTTTTCCGATGAGGATCTGGAGAGGTTGAAAGAGCACGCCATGCTTCATGACGTTGGAAAGATAGGTATAGAGCAGCTCATGCTCTACTCACCGACGAGGATAAGGATATTCGAAAATCTATCGCAAGATCACACCATACTCGGATCGATATACCTGTCGACGATAGAACTCCTTTGGGATGTCATACCTACGGTTAGGTATCACCATGAGAGATGGGATGGGAAGGGTTATCCGGATGGACTGAAAGGAGAAGAAATCCCGTATTTCGCGAGAATAGTCGCCATCTGCAACCTCTACGACAACCTGACACATTTCATATCTTCGGAATGGGAGAGCAACATCAAGACCCCGGAAGAGGCTCTGGAAATAATAGAAAAAGAAGCTGGAAAATCCCTAGATCCGAAACTCACCAAAGCTTTCATGGAGATGATGAGGAAGGGAGAATGATATGGGAAGGATAAAGAGTGTAAGGCTCGTGAAGACGGTTTACACTGATAGAGACGAGTTCCCAGATTCGAAAAGGGGAGACGTGGCATTCGTAGGAAGATCGAACGTTGGGAAATCCACGCTTCTAAACATTCTATTTGGGAAAAAGCTGGCACACGTGAGTAAAAAGCCTGGAAAAACAAGGTCGATAAACTTCTATTTGGTGAATTCTTCGTTTTACATGGTCGATCTTCCGGGATACGGATATGCGAAGGTTTCGAAGTCGGAGAGGTTGAGATGGGAGAGATTGGTATCGAGGTACTTCAAGGAGAGGGAGAATTTGAAGATGCTCTTTATCCTCGTGGATGGAAGACATGAGCTTCAAAAAACCGACAGGGAATTCTTGGAGTGGATCAGGGATTACGAGGTTCCGTTTGTGATAGTCATGACGAAGATGGATAAGGTGAAAAAGAACGAGCGAAAGAAAAAGGTTGAAGATATGAAAAGGGAGCTTATGAAATACGGTGAGTACACGGTGATACCGTATTCCTCGGTTACTAAGGACGGTGTGGAGGAGATACTGAAGATCTCTTTCAACAGTGTGGGGGTGAGATCATGAAGAAAAGACTCACGGTGATAGTGGATAACAACCCTTTTGATGAAAGACTCAAAACGGATTGGGGATTCTCAGCACTCTTGGAGATAGAGGATTTGAAGATCCTCTTCGATCTTGGAAACGAACTCAGGATATTCAAGGACAACGTGGAAAAGCTTGGGATAGATCTTTCCGAAGTTGACTACCTTTTTATATCCCATTACGATAGTGATCACATAGGTGGCCTTGAGTACTTCTTGGAGAAGAACAGTACAGCCACCGTCTTGGTCCCCTACAACCCGGATTACTTCGGTTTGAACGAAGATATAGAAAATAGCGGTTTGAAAGTAGAAGTCGTCATCGATCCCATTCCGATAGGTCCGAGAGATTACAAGGTTTTCTCAACGGGCGTTGTGAGCTCTTTTCCAAGGCCGGAGCACTCCCTGTACGTTTTTGGAAAAGAAGGATATTCGATAATCGCCGGCTGTTCTCATCCAAAGGTCTGGAACATTGCCAAGAGGGTGGAGGAGCTTACAAACTTTGACTATATAGATATGTACATAGGAGGGTATCACTTTTACAGGATGAACGATGAGGAGATCAGAGAGGCCGTGAAGAAGGTGGTGGAAGCTAGGATAAGAAAGGTTGGTGCTTGCCACTGCACGGGTGACAAAGCAAGGGAAGTTCTGAGAGATCTGTACGGGGATAACTTCATAGACATAGGGGTTGGGAAGGTATTGGAATGGTGTTGAGGATAGTAACCGTCGGAAAAATCTCCCCCTGGGCGAGGGAGGCTTACGAGCACTTTCGCAGGATGATATCAAGATACGCAAATCTCGAGCATGTGTCTTTGTCGACTGGAGGAGATCTGAACAGGGAAAATCATGAAGTTTTGAAAAAGAGAGAGGCGGAGAAGATCTCGAAAAGCATATTGGGGACTTCGGTGTGCCTTGATAGAAGTGGGAAGATGATGAATTCGGAAGAATTTTCAAACCTTCTCTCGGGTCTTAGGAAGGCAACCTTCATCGTGGGAGGACCACTTGGAATTCACGAGGATCTACTTGAAGGGTGTGATGTGAAGATTTCCCTCTCCAAACTGACGTTCTCTCATGAAATCGCTTTCTTAGTGCTTCTTGAGCAAATTTTTAGAGGGTTTAAAATATCCAGAGGTGAGAAGTATCACTATTGATACACATCTTTACATACCACCCTTGTGGTGATAATTTTACATAAAATAAACGGAGGTGGCCCCAGAAGATGATGGATCTCATCTGGACTTTTCAGAAGCTGTTTTTCAAAAAACTGAAGAACGATTTGGACCTTCCCTTTCATCCGAGGAGACTCCCGTTCCTAGTCGTAGTGGTTAAGAATCCAGGAATAGCTCAAAAGGATATCGCGAAGGCTCTGAACGTGGAGCCGCCAACCGTTGCTATAACTCTCAAAAGGATGGAGAAAGATGGACTAGTAAAAAGAAAGAACGACCTCTACGACAGGAGGATACTGAGGG
>JALVXE010000172.1 GCA_027038385.1 Thermotogaceae bacterium | reverse complement strand
GATACTACACGAAATGGCTTGGAAGGCTGGATTTGGATGTGGAGAACGGCAAAGTCACCGTTAAGAGCTGGAAAGCCTATCCGATAAACCTCAAGAAATACGACAAAGCCACGAAGAAGTACTCATATGTTTGGAAGGAGATCAAGCCGGATCCGATGATAGAGATGGCGCTGGCGGGATTCAAAGTTCTCGGCGGAAAAGAACTCGACAAGGTCATAGGGGTTTCCAAAGTGCTTCTCAAGGCTTCAAGAGGGCGAAGTACTAACCTCGGAAATCTTGTTGCAGATTCCATTCGTTGGAAAGTCAATGCCGATGTTGCAATAACGAATAGTGGTGGGATAAGAGCCAACATTCTTCCAGGACCGATAACGATGAGAGAGATTCTCACAGTTGAACCGTTTGGAGACACGATTTACGTTATGAAACTCAAAGGTTCGCAGATAGAAAAGATATTCGAATATACGGCTACCCTACCACCGAGCAAAGGGGCTTGGCCACAGATATCTGGAATGACAGTTAAGGTAGAGGGCGGAAAAGTAGTTGAGATCAAGGTTCATGGCAAACCTCTTGATCCGAACAAAATTTACGTTTTAGCAACTAACAGTTACATGGCCGAGGGAGGAGATGGATACCACATGCTGAAAGAATGGAGGTCTCAAGGGTACGACACGGGATTCACTATGTCTGCTGCGCTGGCTCAATATATAGAGAAAGCCCTGGGTGGAGTGATAAAGAATTATGATAGTAGCCCGAGATATATGGTGATTAAGTAAGCGTAAAGGGGAGGCAAAGACCTCCCCATCACCATTTCAAATTTCTGCCGGTCATGCAATTTTCTGAGTTCAATGATGACCATTGGGTGAAGGTGCATCCGGAGTGAACAGAAGATATAAATGAGAGGAGGTGTTATTTATGAAAAAACTTTTGGTGGTTTTGGCGTTAGTTTTAGCACTCTTGGCGTTTTCCACACAGCTCACCATTCTCCATATGAACGACACACACGGCCACGCTTGGGCGTTCAACGAATGGCACAACCCAGGTATAGGCGGGTTTGCAGCCATGGCCACGCTGGTCAAACAGATAAGGCAAGAAGTCCAAAAAGAAGGAGGGGACGTTCTCCTTCTGCACGCTGGAGATGTCAACACGGGAGTCCCAGAATCGGATCTTTTGAATGCGGTTCCAGACATAACCGCGCTCAATATGATGGGGCTTGACGCTATGACACTAGGGAACCACGAGTTCGACAAACCCAGAGATGTCTTAGAGATGCAGATGAAACTCGCCAGGTTCCCTATCCTGTCGGCCAACATAGTTTGGGAAAAGACAGGGAAACCTTTTGCGAAGCCATACATCATAAAGGATTTCGGAAACCTCAAAGTAGCTATCATAGGGTTAACAACGGAAGAAACGAGGGTATTAGAACCTCTATACCTCAAGGGGTTGAAATTCCTCGATGCGGCTAAGACGGCTCAGAAGTACATAGATCAGCTCAAAGATAAGGTCGATGTAATAGTGTTACTAGTTCATCTGGGATTTGGTGAACCGACGTCTAGCAACTACAACACTAGCTTCTCACTTGCCAGAAAGATCCACTGCAAGAAAGTCGTAATAGTTGACGGTCACTCCCACGATCTTGGAATCAAGAAGATAAACGGGATAACGATAGTAC
>JALVXE010000171.1:6427-7774 GCA_027038385.1 Thermotogaceae bacterium | reverse complement strand
CCTTTTGAGTAAGAGAGAATTTCAAAGAGCTCTTTACCGAGTTTTTTGTGTAAATATTTCAGAAGCTTGACTGTCATCTTCGGAGAGACCATGTTGTATCTCGAGAGTCCCGGACCGTCTACTATCGTGAAATCGTTTATCCCGTATCCTATAGTGGATTTCACCGTTCTAATCATTGCAGCTATAGAGTTGTTTATAGTACCTTTTCTAAGGAGCTTTGCACCGACATCACGAAAGATCATCTCTGCTATTTGATTGTCACTGTTCTTTATCATGTATTTCAAAATTTCTACTAAAGGCTGTGATTTGTAGATGTAGACTGGTACCTTCTTCTTCGATATGTACTTCAGTACCATTTTTCCTGAGACTTTCACTCCTTCGTTTTCAAGTTCTCTTTTCAAGGACTGGTAAAAGGTTTCCACCGCAGATAATTCGTTCGCCTTTCCGGTGAAATTGGTTTTTATATCCAAAGCACCTATAACTGGATTCGGATCATCCCACATCCAACCCTTTCCAAAGTATTCCCTTCTATCAAAGAGCTTGTCATCCAAGACGATGTTGTGAACTTCTTTTAGATCGAGTTTTTTTACTAAGTTTTCGACGATCTTTCGTATATTTGATGGATATATCATCGGATCTCCAGACCCTTTAACCATCAGCTCCCCATTTTCGTAGTAAAACTTAGTTTCAAATCTGTAGTCGAGCCCTAAATTTTCCACTGCCGCTAAAAGCGTGAAAAGCTTTGCAACAGATGCTGGAACGAAAAGTTTACTGGAATTTTCATCTATCACTACTTTGCCGCTATCTAAAAATTCTGCATATATTCCATAAAATCCGTTGAATTCGAAAGCCGCGAGTATGGAAGAAACGGTTAGGATTACCACCACAAGCTTTTTCATTCCTTAACAGCTCCTCTCGTCAATCCGGATATTATCTGTTTTTGAAAGGCCAAAAATACTGCTATCACGGGAATGGTGGCTATACTCGAGCCAGCCATGAGATGGACATAATCTATGCCGTGAATTGTATTGAAATAGGCTATACCTATTGGAAGAGTTCTCATGTTGTCTGTGTTTGTGAATATCAGTGGGTAAACGAAAGAATTCCAAGTTGTTAAAAAGGTGTTTATTCCAAGAACGGCTATCGCCGGTCTTGATATTGGAAAGAGCACCTTGAACAGTATTTTGAAGTCCCCTGCTCCATCTATCATAGCCGCTTCGTCCAGCGATTTTGGCAGTCCATCGAAATACTGTTTCATGAGAAATATTCCAAACCCCTGTACAGAAAACGGTAAGATGAGAGCCCAATACGTGTTGTAGAACCCGATCTTTTTGATGAGTATAAAAA
>JALVXE010000171.1:0-6417 GCA_027038385.1 Thermotogaceae bacterium | reverse complement strand
GAACAAAGGAATCATTAAAACTTGAGCCGGTATCATCATGGTGGCGATTATTATCATGAGAATGAGGTTGCTCCCTCTAAATCCTTTTCTCGAAAGGGCGTATGCAACCATGGAGTCTAAGACTATGTTCAAGATGGTGACAGATAGGGTAACGATGACGCTGTTTAAAAAGTATCTGTCGAAATTCGCACTTCTCCAAACATCCACGTAATTTTTAAACGTGGCTCTTTTTGGTATCAAACTATCCCAAGTCGGCAAGATGTTCCCTTCGGGTTTCACAGAGGTTGCGAACATTATGTACAGTGGAAAAAGAGTAGTCGCCAGTATGAGTATTAGGAGCGTGTAAGCCACAATCTGTTTGGTTCTGTATTTCCAATCTCTTCTTATAACCATACGATCTTCACCTCTGGTATCTAACGAGAAGTTTCTGGGCGATCGTGAAGGACAGTATTATCAAAAACAAAACGTATGACATGGCCGCGGCGTATCCCATCTTCATCTTGTGAAATCCCGTTTCGTATAGGTAATAAACAACGGTGGTAGTAGCTCTGAGCGGTCCACCTTGTGTCATCACATAAACCTCTATGAATATCTGGAAAGATCTTATCGTGTTTATGACCAAAACGAAAAGAAGCATAGGCGACACGAGCGGAAGGGTGATCTTTCTGAACAGGTAAAACCCCTTTGCTCCATCTATCGCGGCCGCTTCGTATATCTGCTGATCTATCGACTGAAGGCCGGCTAGAAACAATATGGTGTAGTATCCAAAACTCGCCCATATATCCATCACCATTATCGCGGGGAGGGCATATCTGGGATCTGCCAGAATGCCCCTTCCGTACTTGAGATCAAATCCGAGGAATTTCGCAAGAGCCGTCAGATAACCGTTTGGAGAGTACAAGTATGAGAATATCGTGGCTATGACGACCATCGATGTCACGACCGGCATGAAGTACCCAGATTGAAAGATCTGTTTTCCCCGGATGTTCAAAGAGCTCACCAGTACGGAGGCTATCAGGAGCGCAAGCGTTGTCGTTATGGGGACGGTTACCACGACGAACAATATGGTGTTCTTAAGAGCTATGGCGAACGTCGGATCTGAGAGAAGGTGGTGATAATTTCTCAAACCGACGAACCTGGGAGGTCTTCCGCGAATAGGGTTGTATCTTGTGAACGATAAGTAGACCGAAAACAATATCGGATACAGCTTGAACACCATAAAAGAGATCAACCATGGTGATATAAGAATAGATATGTTTATGATGTCCTTAACTCTTTTCTTTCTCAGCATGAAAATCCCCCTAGGGAAAGGCGGAAGGAACGATCCTTCCGCCCTTATCGTTTCAGTCCCCGTACTCTTCCTCAAACTCCTCCAGAATCTCGTTGATCTCACTCTCTGCTTTGTCCATCGCTTCTTTCGGGGACATCGAACCGTTGTAAACCTGGGTTATGTACTCCGTGAGAACCTCCTGTATGTCGACCCATTTTGGATGAGCCGGAGGAGTCTTGGTGAACTGAAGCTGTTTCATGATAACACAGAACCCGGGTTGCTTTTTGAAGAATTCATCCTCTTTGACCGATCTATCGGCTGGTATCAAGGTGGGGATTCTGGACGATATCGCCATGGCCGAATTCTTCTCCACCAAGAACTTGGCGAGCATCTCAGCTTCCTTCGGATATTTGGTGTTCTTCGGGATGACTATGACCTCTGCTCCACCAAACTGGATCGGTTTTGACCACAGCTTATCTGGTCTCACAAAGAGAGCATAACCGAAGTTGAGATTCGGAGCGTTCTTTTTGAAAGTCTTGATCCTTCCGACGTCATCTAATATCATTCCAACTTTCCCTTGCATGAAAGCTTGCCTGACGTTCAGATTAGAGTCTATCATGGAATATTTCGTCAGCTTTGACACGAACTCAAGTGCCTCAACGAATTCAGGCGAATTCACTGCGGCTTTTTTCCAATCCTTTGTTAAAACGGACGCACCATTCGACCATGCAAATGGGAGAAACGTTTGCCAGGTCGTGTACTGACCCGTTTTAATTCCGAATCCAAATATACCGTTTCCGAGTGCGGATATCTTCTTGGCAGCGTCTAGAAGTTCAGACCAGGTTCTCGGAGGTATGTTTGGGTCAAGTCCGGCTTTTTTGAAAAGGTCCTTGTTGTAAAAGAGAATCCTTGTCGAGATAACCCACGGGAAACCATAGTACTTTCCCTTGTAGATCACCGGGTCCCACATGTTGTACTTGGAGAGCATATCACCTGGGTGAACTTCAAGAAGAGCTCCATCCGCTGCAAACTGCGCAACCCACGTGGATCCAAGCTCCAGAACGTCTGGAGTATCGCCAGCTGCGAAAGCCGTGACGATCTTATTGAAACCGTCACTCCAAGTGAGCCTCTCAACTTGAACTTCGATGTTTGGATGTTGCTTCATGAACTCGTTGATCACCGGCTTTATCCACTTATCCGGCCAGAAGTTCCAAAATTTCAAAACTACCTTTCCCTGAACGCTAACCGCAACTAAAAAGATTGCTAAAACTACCAAAAACAACTTTCTCACTTCAAACCCCCTCCCTTCTTAAGGATGCAATCTCCGTAAAAACGGGATTCTCCACTCAGCTTGTCGATCAGTGATTCGGCGAAGAGGTTGTTCCAATCGTAGGTAACGGCGTAGGCGTTTACGAAATTTTTCTTCCTCATGAAGAGATAATCGTAAGGCGACTGTATCGCGACAACAAGGTTGTTCGGATTCTTCCGAACAACGAGATCAGCAAGGCGCACGGAATTGATGTTCCTCAGACCATCTATCGTGAATACGATTACTCCGTCGTATTTTGATGCAGAATCTATATACCTAATATACCTGTAAGGAGAAGATTTGATGTTGTACCTCACGATCTTGTAGTCGATCCCTTTGCCGTCTAAAAACTTTTTCAAGTTTGAAGATATATAGAGCTTTTCTTGAACGACAGAGGCTGTCGGATTTCTCGGAAAGAATATCAAGTATTTTTTGCCTTTTTCAAGGTGAAAATCGCCTTTACACAGAGAAATCGCCCTGTCTGAGATTTCCCTTGACACTTCATCTGGATTCGCATCGAGCTCTTTGGAGCGCATTCTGTACAACTTGAGTTTTAGCTTCAGCACCTTTTCAACTGCTCTGTCGATTACTTTCATAGGTATAGAACCACTTTTCACTTGTGATACTATGTAGTTGTAAACATCCAGCTGCGTCTTCAATCCTTTCCATATTATGAACATATCAACACCAGCAAGTAGAGATTTCTTCACGGCCTCTTTTACATCCATATTCGAACTTATAGCCTTCATCAGCATGTCATCGCTGATTATCACCCCATCGAATCTCAAGGTGTTTCTCAGATAACCCAAGATCCTTTTCGACATCGTCGCTGGTGCCTTGTCCATGAACGGGACAACTATGTGTGCCGTCATGATCGCTGGTATTCCTTCGTCGATCGCCACTTTGAATGGATACACATGTACTTTGAAAAAGTCCTCTTTGCTTTCCCTCGCTATGGGTAGCTCAAAGTGTGAATCCGTATCGGTATCGCCGTGGCCAGGGAAATGCTTTCCAACGGCTATCACACCAGCATCTTCAAGCCCTTTGAAAAAAGCAACTCCGTTATCTGCAACCCTATCTGGAGTATCCCAGAAAGATCGGACTCCTATCACAGGATTCATAGGATCTGTATTCACGTCTAAAACCGGTGCGAAATCCATGTTTATCCCGAGCTTTTTCAAATCCTTTCCCATCAGGAAAGCCGCTTCGTATGTGAGATTCTCATCGTTGACAGAACCCAAGGCCATTGCGTTTGGAGTGACAAACACGTCCCTTATCCTGGCAACCGATCCTCCTTCCTGATCAACGGCGATTATCGGAGGTATACCCTTGGCATGCAATTTCATGCTGTTGATGAGTTCTTTCACTTGGCGACTGTTTTTAACGTTTCGACCGTATATTATGAATCCCCTTATGTTGTGATCGATCAGAGTCTGGATCTCTTGATTGTAGTGAGCTCCGTCAAATCCGAAAAGAAACAGCTCTCCCACTTTCTGTTCCACACTCATCATGCTTATAAAATGTGATAAAGTTAAGGTCCCTATCAAAAGCAGTTTAAACACAGGCATCTTATCCCACTTTCCATGGCTGCAATTTGTACATATATTATTACAAAATTGACTAAACCATGTCAAATTTTCATATAGAAATCGCGAACTGTGGTAAAAAAGGGGTGGAAAAAGCTTCTCCACCCCTTGAATTTAAATCACGTTAAGTACTTTCACATCTTAGACAGGGCATCTTCGGCAGCTGTGACGAGTGGATATATGGTCGGCGCAGCTGTCAATAGAGGATGTGTTCCTATCTGAAGGGTTGCGAGCTCCGCAGCTGTCATCTCTTTTTGAATGGCCATACCAATCGCATTTACGATTTCTCCAACACTCTTTCCACCAGCAACCTGTCCACCAAGCAAGTGCCCACTCTCAGCTGAAAAAACGAGTTTCATAGTTATCTTAGAAGCGTCTGGAATGCTCCCTGGATGTCTGTCTGGTCCCGAAGCTTTTCCAACCACCACATCGAATCCTTCCTCTCTGATCATCTTCTCGTTGCATCCCGCTGCTCCAAGCGAGAGACCTTCTATAGAAGTTGAGAATATGCCGAGGTTTCCCTTGTTGGTTCTCAAGACTCTGAGTTTGTACAGATTGGCTCCAGCAACTCTCGCCTCAAACGTTGCAGTTGATGCCAACATGAGTCTTCCAGGTTTTCTCGTGAAGAAGCATATGTGCTCAACACAGTCGCCAACGGCGTAAACATCCGGTACGGATGTTCTCATGTACTCGTCAGTCCATATCGCACCGGTTTCTCCAAGTTTTACTCCGATCTCTTTGGCAAGCTTCACCCTCGGTTTGTATCCCGTTGAGAGTATCACGAGATCTGCATTGATCTCCCCATCGTCTAAGACCACCTTTTCCACTCTCTTATAACCGGATAACTCTTTAACCCTTTTAGAGGTTAAAACCTCAACGCCGTGCTCTGATAGCTTCTCCTTTGCAAGATCCCCAAATTCCTTGTCAAACGCCGTAGGTATTAGGTGATCCATCATTTCAACAATCGTAACCCTTTTCCCCAACTTTCTTATCTCATCCGCTACCTCAACTCCTATGAAGCCGCCACCGATTATTACAACTTTCTCAGACTTTTTCAGATCCTCGTAAAGCTTATCGATCTCTTCCTTGTATTTGCTGATAGTGTAAACTCCCTCAAGCTCCACTCCATTCAGCTTCGGAATAGATGGTTCAGATCCTGTGGCCAGAACCAACTTTTCGTACTCCAAGATTCCCTGGGAAGTTTTTAGTGATTTCTTCTCGTGGTCCACGCTTAGAACCTCATCGGTTATGATATCCACACCAAGGTTTTCTACTCCCTTCGTTGGAAGGATATTCTTATCAGAACTCTTAAGCGTGCCGAATATGTAGGGAATCCCACAAGGTATCATTCCAACTGGTTCTCTTTTCACAATGGCTATGTTCTTATCTTGATAGTTTTTCTTAGCAATTGATGCGGTTATCAATCCAGCCGGTCCACCACCAACAATAACAACATCGTACTTCATAAAAATCACCTCCTCACAATATATGTGAACTATTTCTCTTATATATCAAGGATAATATCACACTTTTTATGTTATGCAAGTTTTCTGATCATAAACACTTTGTAAACATTTCAACTTTTGAGATAATTACCTTCGGAGGTGATGACGTTGGTTGAAAGCGGGAAAAAGAAGATAGATTGGGCTTGGAGATTCATGAGGGTTCTCAGAGAGATAAGGAACAAGTACGAGAGCGGAAAACCCTTCAAGGGTTATAAGATAGGTGTCTCAGTTCATCTAGAGGCGAAAACAGCAAACCTCGCAATAACTCTTCATGCACTTGGAGCTGATGTATACGTTACGGGAAGTAATCCGCTCACGACTCAAGATGACGTTGCCGAAGCCTTGAAAGACTTCGGAGTGAATGTTTTCGCCAAAAGGACTCACGATGAAAAAGAATATTGGAGAGCTATTCACAGAGTTTTAGATGCGCATCCTGACTTCATAGTCGACGACGGTGCGGATCTCGGAGTAACGGCTCATACCGAAAGAAAGGATGTCCTCGAGAACTTGAAAGGGATCTCCGAGGAGACGACTACAGGTGTTAAAAGGTTTAGAGCCCTTGAAAAGGACGGACTTTTGAGAGTTCCAGTAATAGCGGTGAATAACGCTTTGATGAAGTACCTCTTCGATAATAGATATGGAACAGGTCAGTCGACACTCGACGCGATAATGAGAAACACGAACCTCCTGATAGCTGGGAAGAAATTCGTTGTGGCTGGATACGGGTGGTGCGGCAGAGGAGTTGCA
>JALVXE010000170.1 GCA_027038385.1 Thermotogaceae bacterium | reverse complement strand
CATGAGAACTTTCAGTAAAAGCGTCGTGAAATCCAGCATAGACATGGCGGATCTCATAGGACCACACGCGTATTTCGATAAGAACAGGTTCGTTATGACTGGAAGGGAGCTCAAAGAGCTTTTTGAATGGCACGAAGGTAAAGACAGGTTCGAAGACGATAAGAGATACTACGTGTGGAACACCGACAATCCAGATGCGACCATAGAACTTCCAGATGGAAAGATGATAGCAAACGCGAGGTTGATGGCCATTGCTCCAACGGGATCGATATCTTACATATGTCAGGTATCATCTGGGGTTGAACCGATATTCTCCCTGGCTTACACGAGAAGGATAAACCCGGACCTTCCAGCGGAGTACACCGTTGTGGTGTACGACTCAGCCCTCGAGGATTACCTGAGATATCGCAAGGGAAAGTCGGAAGATGAGATAGAGGAGGTCATAAAGAGGATAGCTAACTTCGACACTCCTGAGGAGATAGAGAACGATCCGGTTCTTGTCACAACCTCTCAGATAGGGATGCCTGAGAAGATAGCCGTACTGATGATGTCGAACCTCTACATAGACATGAACACGTCTACAACGTTCAACATTCAGAGGGATACGAAGCTCGGGGAGCTCGAAAAGCTCTCTGAGTACGGAGAACCATTCCTCGAAAAAGCGGTTGAAGTTTTCAAAGAGAAAAGATTCGATGTGAAAAAGAGTGTGGAGGATCATCTGCTAACGGATCCACACCATGCGAAGGCTTTCCTTCACTTCATAAGCATGGATCCCACTCTTTCAAATTCAAAGGCCGAGGAGTACAGGGAACTCATGGTCGACCTCTCGGAAGGGTTGATGACGCCAGGCGATGTTCTTCAGAAGATCAAAGACAGCGAAGAGTACGAAAAGGCGATGAGGATAATACAGACGGTGAGTGATTTCTACCTACTGTCGATGCTCCTTGATATAAAGGGAACAACGATATACGTCGAGGCCACGAGAACCCCAATACTGAAACTCAAGAGGAAGAAAAAGGAAGAGAGGAAAAAAGACGTGGCGATATTTGATCTCGGAGGTCTGAAGATAGCAATGGATACCAAGACCAGGCACCTGGTTCCAAAGCAGAGGCCGGCCGTGATACCAGCACTCAAAAAAGAGGTGAAGTTCACAACGAACGGAAAGATGAAGAAGATGTACGTCGAGCTTGGGTACACGGAAGACAACGAACCGTTCGAGGTGTTCTTCAGGGCTGGAACTTCCACCAAAGAGTACGCTGAGCTATTCAACACAGCAGGAAGACTCATGAGCCTCGCGATGAGATCGGGTGTCGATGTGAACGAGACATTGCGCCAGCTCAGAAAGGTGAAGGACTGGAAGAACGATTACTCACCCGTCACCAGGGTCATGGCGGACACCGTGGAAGAGCTCACGGAGATACTCAAAGCGAAGGGAAAAAAGCGAGAAGAGATGATGGAGCTCGAGGAGAGAAAGAAGAACTGGGTTTTCACCGCCAAGGGTTACTATATAGACGAAGAGGGAAGGCCGAGGTGCCCTGTCTGCGGAGGAGAACTCGTGATGAAAGATGGATGTGCTGAATGTCATACTTGTGGGTGGACGGCGTGCACGGATAACTAAAACAGGGGGCTTAGCCCCCTGTTTTTTTATATCTTGAACTTCCCTACGGCTTCTTCTAGTTTTCTTGAAAGGTCGCTCAGGTCTTGCG
>JALVXE010000169.1 GCA_027038385.1 Thermotogaceae bacterium | reverse complement strand
ATTTATCTCCTTGAACTTGTCAAGATCGATAAAGACCACGGCGCCGCTCTTTGGAATCTCCAGGACGTCCAGAGCTTTTCTGTTCAGCGCCCCCGTTAAATGGTCCGTTATGTTCTCTACCCTGCTCCTTTTGTACCTGTGAAGAAGATCCTCGTAACCGATTATCATTATGTACGAAAATCCCAGGAAGACCGTAACTATGCCGAAAGCCGACAAAAACTTCATGTTGTTCATGTTGAAAACCAGACTCAGGACATCGTGAACGGCTGTTAAAAAACTAAAACTCATCATCGATACCATGATCTCATTCCTGATCTTTATGGACTTGGATAAGAAGTACGCGACGTTGACCACCATCCAGGGTGATATATCCTTCGTGAGTATCTTGAGTGAGTGATGAGTTGGAACCATCCAGAACGCCGCCGCGATGAGAGTGTTCGCGTAGAACATGATCTTGTCAAAAACGCTCCTCTTCCCGGAAAACTCGGATATACCAAGTGTCAAAAATGCCGGCCCGAAGTAAAGCGACGATAAAAAGACCTTTCTCAGAAGGAGCATCGCAAGCAAACTCCCCATGCTCCAAAACGGTATCATGTCCATCATGCAGACCGCGGCAAAGAGCGACGCTATCCCTATGTAGACATGGCTCATCCTTTGAAAATCCACCAGCTTTCTCGATATCAGTAGCATCATTATCCCAACGGACAGTACCATCCCTATCCCTATTAGGAGGAGCTTCAGCGTCAGAAAATCCAAGATCTCGAATCTCCAGAGCTCTCTCTCGTCTATCAGCGTGGCCGGGATGTCGATCCCAAGCTCCGAAACCCCGAAGATCTTCAGATCTATCCTGCTCGTTCCCTTCGGGATTAGGTATATCAGGGGTTGGTACCATATCCTCGCAGTCTTTCTGAAAGGCGATCCGAAGGATCCGACCAATTTCCCGTTCGCGTACACCTCGATGTGAGAAGTGTCCACCTGTGGGAAGTAGAGATATTCGTCATCTTTCAGCTCTGGAACGTAGGCCTCCACGTGTATTCCTCGTGGTTTTTCCAAGATCATATGAAAGCTTCCTGGGAGAGTTTTATCAGCTCTGACTCCTTCTAAGACATTCCACTCATCTATCTTGTACCCCTTGGCTTTCAGGGATGTGATCATCAGAAGGTGGATGGATAAAAACGCCAAGAATGCCAACAGGACGGCCCTGACTAACTTTATACACAACACCCCTTTTTCGTTAATGAATGTATTCTATCAAAAGTTGACCAAAAATCGCTTTTTTTATATCCTCGACTCGGAGGTGATCTTCATAACTGCTTATGAGCTCTTTGTGAGATCTTTCAGAGATTCAAACGGAGACGGGATCGGAGATATCTGCGGAGTTGTCGAATCCTTGGACTACATCTCAGATCTATTCGTGGATGTGATCTGGCTCA
The DNA here is from genome assembly GCA_027038385.1 of Thermotogaceae bacterium. GTDB lineage: Bacteria > Thermotogota > Thermotogae > Thermotogales > Thermotogaceae > WGAO01. The sequence continues at coordinate 294 of JALVXE010000169.1, read as the reverse complement.
CACCGATCTTTCCTTCTCCATCCTTTCACGGGTACGAGGTTTCAGACTATTACTCCGTGAATCTCCTGTATGGAGATCTTGACTCTCTGAAGGCGCTGATCGATGAGATCCACAAAAGGGGAATGAAGATGATTTTAGATCTTCCGCTCCATCACACGAGTGCCCAGCACAGATGGTTCAAAGAGAGAAAGAGCCTTTACAAATGGGCATCTGAAAGCACCGATATAAACGAGAAAAGACCTTGGGATGGTGGATTCGTCTGGCACCCGTCAAGATACGGATACTACAAAGGGC
>JALVXE010000168.1 GCA_027038385.1 Thermotogaceae bacterium | reverse complement strand
AAAGGATATGGAGATAGTCGTTCAAAAGGCGATTGATACATCCAACGTCGTTTCCGAAGTTGCCAAAAAAGCGGAGAACATCGGAAGCATAGTGGAGACCATAAGTAGCATAGCCGAGCAAACGAACCTCTTGGCTCTTAACGCGGCTATAGAGGCCGCGAGAGCTGGCGAAGCTGGAAAAGGTTTCGCCGTAGTTGCCGATGAGATAAGAAAACTAGCTGAAGAGTCAAGGAAGGCAACCGAAGATATATCGAAGATATTGAACGATATGAAGGATGGCTCTATAAGGGCTAAGGAATCCACAGAAGAAACGGTGGAGAGCATAAAAGAGGCCCAAAAAAGGGTGGAAGATGTTAAAGAGAAATTCAACGTCATAGGTGAGAAAGTCGAAGAAGTCAGGACTATGGTTGAAAACCTGGCGGCGACTTCTCAGGAACAAGGAGCCGCAAGTGAGGAGATGGCATCTGCGATGGACAACGCATCACGCTCTGTGATCGACATAAGTGAGAAGATATCCATGATGACGGAAGATATGGAGGAGATCTCAAAGATGGCCAAGGAACTTTCAAAGAATGGGGAGAAGCTGTCAGAACTCTCAACAAACCTAGAAAATCTTTTGAAGATGTACAAGGTCTGAAGCGGGGCTCAAGCCCCGCTTCATATCAGATGTACGACGAGCCCGCTATGAAGCTTTGGATGAAACCAAGTTGACTTTGGAGGAACGACTTTTCCCTCATCTGCAATTTTCATAATCGCCTCGAGTGGCGTTGGATGGAGGGCGAAGCCGACCTTCCAGCCTTTCTCATCAACGTACTTCACGAGCTCACCGAGCCCATTCACAGCTGGTACGAAATCTATTCTCGGGTCCGTCCTTGGATTCCCTATTCCCAGAATTGGCGAGAGTATCTCATCCTGGAGTATCGACACATCCAGACTCCTGACAGGATCTTTTTCTTCCACCGTTTTTGGAGTGAGAACGTACCATTTCCCATCTCCAAGGTAAACTCCAAATTCGTGTACTCTTTCAGGTCTGTAGGGTTTTCTATAGGCCTCTTTGACTTCGAATTTCTCCGAAAGTTTCTCTAAGAATTCCTCGTCGGTCATACCTCTCAAATCTTTCACAACGCGGTTGTACTCGTAGACTTTGAGCTTGTCGTGAGGGAATACAACGGCAAGGAAGAAGTTGTACTCTTCATTCCCACTGTGACTTTCGTTTTCTTCTTTAAACCAGTTTCTAGCTCTCGCAGCGGCTGCGGCTCTGTGGTGCCCGTCAGCTATGTAAAGAGAGTCTATCCTTTCGAAAGCCTTCACTATTTCCGATATCTTTTCTTTGTCCTTTATAACGTAGAACGTGTGCCTGACATCTTCGAAGACAAAGTCGTACTCTGGATCACCATCCACGTCTTCGAATGTTTTGTTAACCTCTGGATCCGATTTGTATGTTAGGTATACCGGCCCCGTATGGGCTCTGACGTAGTAAACGTGCTTGGCCCTCTCATCCTCTTTTTTCTCACGTGTGAGTTCGTGTTTTTTTATCTTGCCCTGGACGTATTCATCTACCGAGAAGGTGGCCACCAGTCCTGTCTGAACGTGTCCTTTGTACTCCAGCCTGTAGACGTACAAGTAGTCTTCTTCATCTTGAATCATATAGCCGCTTTCCATGAGCTCTTCGAGGGCTTTCCGCGCAGATTTGAGAACCTCTTCAGATTGTGTGTCAACCTTTTCCTCGAAATTCACTTCCGGCCTTGTCACGCGGAAGAAGCTGTAAGGATGCTCTGCAACGGTTTCTCTGACTTCCTCTTCATCAACGACATCGTACGGCTTGACGGCTATTTCCGTGACCATTTCCCTTCTTGGACGCAGTCCTTTGAAAGGTTTGACGATCATCTCTTCTTCCCCCCTTTCAGTATGTAGGATATGTCGTAGCTCCCCGGATCACACCAATCGAAGGACACGCTGATCTTCCTTTTGTATTTCCTCTCTAAGTTTCTCACACCTTCTGAATTGAGATAACCTGACATTATGGAATGGACTCTGAGTCTGATTTCCTTGGCGTTCGGAACTTTGTTTACATCGGAATCAATTCTTGAAAAGACGACGGAAGGTGCTATCACTTTCCCACTACCTCCACATACTGGGCAGGTCGTGAGGAGGAATGACTCCACGGATCTGGTGGTTCGCTTTCTGGTCATCTCCAAAAGTTCGAGTTTGGTAAAGCCCAGTATGTCTACTTTAGATCTATCCTTTCTCGTCTCTTTCTTCAAAGCTTCTATGACTTTCTTCTTATCGTCTTCATCCTTCATCGATATGAAATCCACGACTATTATTCCGCCTACGTTTCTAAGCCTGATCTGACGTGCTATTTCAACGGCTGCTTCAATGTTCGTCTTCAATATGAGATCTTTGTGGGACTTTCCTTTTGTGCTCGATGCCGTGTTGACGTCTATTACGGTCATCGCCTCGGTTGTATCTATAACTATGAACCCACCACTTTTCAAATGCACGATCCTCTTGGTTATCTCTTCCATCTGTTTGTAAAGGTCCAGTTTTTCAAATGGATCTTCCTCCATCAGCTCAACTTCAAGGGAGGATCTGTAGACCTTCGAGAGTTGCCTTGCGCGCTCTATGAGACTTTCATCGTTTGTGTAGAGCTTTCTAGTTTCTCTTTCAAGCCTATCCCTTAGGACCATCTCCTCAACGCTCGGTTCTTCCCTTAACACTTTCGGTTTTCTAGACCTTCTGAATTTATTCAAGATTCTTTTCCATTCTTCTCTCAAATCCTCTAACTCTTCAAGTATGTAATCTTCGTCCACACCCTCAGCTGCGGTTCTTATGACGATACCCTCTCCCCTCTTTCTGACTTTCGAGAGAAAAAGGAGGAGCCTCTCTCGCTCCTCCTTGGATATCCTCCTGGAAACTCCCTTTGCATAACTAACCGGAAAGTAAACCACGTATCTTCCAGCTAGGCTTATCCTCGTCGTAACCTGCGGCCCCTTCATCTTTGTCGAGTCCTTTTTAACCTGGACGAGTATTTTCACACCCTCTTCAAGCCTTTCAGATTTGAGAACGCTTTTCATATAATTCTTTGAAACCTCTCTCAGCCGCAAAAAAGCGTTTCTGCCAGTTCCTATATTGATGAAAGCACCGTCGAGGTTCTTTATTATCCTCTCAATTCTGCCAAGGTATATGTTTCCAGCTATGGATTCGTAATCTCCCGAAAAAACTTCGGCAAGCCTTCCATCTTCCAGAACTGCACCCAAAACTTTGTTGTTTACTTTGGATATAACGAGTTCTTTCAAGAGATCACCTCACTCGTAGAGCTCTAAAAGACCATATTCTCCTTCCTTTTTCTTGTATATTACATTTATCTCTCCGGTTTCGGTGTTTCTAAAAACGAGAAAAAGGTGTTCCATGGTTTCCATCTGTAGGACCGCTTCTTCGGTGTTCATAGGCATGAGGGCGACTCTCTTAACTGAAGATATCTTGTCCTCGGGCTTTTGATCCACATCAGAATAGTCCACTCCTGGCATAGACTCGACGAGTCCTTTGCTGCCTGCCTTATGGCGGGCCCTCATCTTATCTCTAAGCTTCTTAACCTGTTTTTCAAAAGCATCTGAGGCGAAATCTATGGCAGCGTAAAGATCTGTGTTCCTCTCTTCAACTTTGAGTATATCCCCTTTGAGGTTTGCAACGATCCTGACTATGTAGTTTTCAGCGTCTTTCTCCAGTCTTATCTCCATGGACGTCAAGTCCCCATCGGAGAGAACCCTGTCAACCTTCTCAAGTCTTCTGTCTATGTAGTTCTTGATGGCGTCAGAGATGTCTACTCCCCTTCCTAAGACTCTATACTCCATGAGATCCACCTCCTCTATATGAATATTACTCAACCGTGACGCTTTTCGCCAAATTCCGAGGTTTATCTGGATCGTAGCCTTTCAAATCTGCCATATGATATGCGAACAGCTGGATTATGGGGGCCATGACGAGCGGATATAGCTCATCGGCTACTCTGGGTACGGAAAGAACATCATCCGAGAGATCCGATAGTTCGTCGTTTCCGAAAGTTCCAACGGATATTATCCTGGCGTTTCTCGCTTTGCACTCTATCATGTTCGACTTCGTCTTCAGATAGAGCGAATCCGAAGGGGATATGGCGAAGACCGGGAAGTTCTCATCAAGAAGTGCTATTGGTCCGTGCTTCAACTCTCCAGCAGGATAAGCCTCAGCATGTATGTAACTTATTTCCTTGAGTTTGAGAGCTCCTTCCATTGCGGTTATATATCCGTATCCTCTGCCTATGTACATGAAGTGACCGAAGTTGACGTATTTTTTCGCGACAGACCTTATGTCGTTACTGAAGGACAGAACGTTCTCAAAGAGTTCTGGCATCCTTATCAAGTTATCCAAAATCCTTTTGTGTCTTCCACTCCAAAAACCCCTGTCTTTTATCAGTTGAAGCCCGAGTAGTGCTAGGACGGTAAGCTGTGCAACATACGTCTTCGTGGCAGCTACTCCTATCTCAGGCCCTGAGTTCATCATGATCGATATATCGGCCTCCCTCGTTATGGTCGATCCCACGACGTTTGTTATCGCAACTATGTTCGATCCGAGTCTTTTGGCGAGCCTGACGGATTCAAGCGTGTCAGCTGTTTCACCGGATTGGGATATGGCGAGTGTCAGAGTCTTATCGTCGACGTGCGGCCTTCTATATCTGAACTCCGACGCCACTTCAACGCTGACGTCGACATCGGTGTGTTGCTCAACGAAATATTTGAAGAACATCGCTGCATGATAAGAGGTTCCACATGCCACGACGTTTATCCTGGATATATTGGACAAGTCTATTTCATCAAGTTCAGGAATCCTCACAAAGCCTTCCTTTATCCTTCCAGTCATCGCCGAAACAAGTGTTTGAGGACCTTCCATTATCTCTTTCAACATGAAGTGCTTGTACCCACCCTTTTCAGCGACTGACTCGCTGAGATCTATCCTACGAACTTCCCTGTCGATAGCCTTTCCATCTATCCTGAATATCCTCACGTTTCCATCTTCAAGGAGAGCGACATCTCCGTCTTCAAGGAATATGAAATTCTTCGTGTACCTGAGCATCGGGGTTATATCTGAAGCTATCAAGGAAAATCCATCTCCAATTCCCACCACCAGAGGACTCCCTTTTCTCGCAGCGACTATGACGTCTGGGTGATCGGAATGTACCACACCGATTGCGTAAGCACCGTCTAACTTCCTTATGGCCTTCATCACGGCTTCGAACACGTCGCCGGTGTACTCCTCTTCTATAATGTGGGCTATGACTTCCGTGTCTGTATCTGATCTGAACTTGTGTCCGAGACCTTCCAAGAGGGCCTTCAGTTCCCTAAAGTTCTCTATTATTCCGTTATGGACGACTGCTATCTTTCCGGTGCAGTCTGTGTGTGGATGAGCATTCGTGTCGTTCGGAGCCCCATGAGTTGCCCACCTCGTATGAGCGATCCCGGCGGATATCTCGTCCTCCAGACGATCTCTGAGGTTTTCTTTGAGTACATCTATCCTGCCAACACTCTTGAAGACCTTTATCTTCCCGTCTTTCACATAAGCGATACCGGCTGAATCGTATCCCCTGTACTCGAGCCTCTTCAGGGATTCAACGACATCGGAGACCTTGAAATCATCACCGACAACTCCGACTATACCGCACAACTCAACCACCCTCTCTCAGAGAATGTACGAACTGAGATTCTCATCTTCAGCTATCTTCTCCACCTTAGCCCTGACGTATTTCGAATCTATGATAACCCTCTTGTCTGGAATGTCCGGAGCGTAGAAAGATACATCCTCCAGGACCTTCTCGAGCACTGTGTACAGCCTCCTAGCTCCTATGTTTTCAAGGCGTTGATTGAGTTCGTAAGAGATCTCCGCTATCTCCCTTATACCGTCATCTGTGAAGATTATCTCCACACCTTCTGTTCCGAGAAGTGCCTGATACTGCTTGGTTATAGCGTTTTCCGGTTCCGTCAGTATCCTTACGAAGTCCTCCTTGGTCAGAGAGTCGAGTTCAACCCTTATTGGAAATCTTCCTTGAAGCTCAGGGATCAGATCAGAGGGCTTGCTCATGTGAAATGCCCCGGCAGCTATGAACAGTATGAAATCGGTCTTCACCGGACCGTACTTAGTCATTATCGTCGTTCCCTCGACTATGGGAAGGAGATCTCTCTGAACACCCTGCCTTGAAACATCTGGCCCAGACCCGCTTCCTCCCTTGTAAGCTATCTTGTCTATCTCGTCTATGAAAACGATCCCCCTGTTTTGAGCCCTGTCCAAGGCTTCCTGGGTAACCTTGTCCATATCCACTAGCTTTTCCGCTTCCATCTGTGTCAAAATTTTTCTCGCCTCTTTGACCCTCACCTTTCTCTTCTTCTTTTTCTTTGGAAGAAAGTTTCCAAAAAACCCCGATAGATCTATACCTAGGTCTTCGAGTTCTCCTCCCCCCATCATGAACACAGGCATTATGTTCTCCTCCACCTCTATCTCTATCTCCATGTCATCTATTTCTCCCGCTCTCAATCTCTTCCTGAGCTCTTCTCTTCTCTCGTCATCGTGGTGTGGGGGCTCCGGTTGAGTTTGTTGCTGGGCTCCCATGAGAACCTCCATTATGTTCATCGGCTTTCTCTTTCTGCTAGCTCCTGTCATGTAATCGATTATCCTGTCCTCTGCTAACCTCTCTGCCCTCTCCTGGACTTTCTCGAGTTCCTCGGATTTCACCATGTTTATACTTATCTCAACGAGATCCCTTATCATTGAATCGACGTTCTTTCCGACGTATCCAACCTCCGTGAACTTCGTCGCCTCAACCTTGACGAACGGAGATTTCGAGAGGGAAGCGAGTCGTCTGGCAATTTCGGTCTTCCCGACACCCGTGGGACCTATCATCAATATGTTCTTGGGGAGAACCTCCTTTTTCCACTTGTCTGGAAGGAGATGCCTTCTGTACCTATTTCTCATGGCTATCGCCACAGCCCTTTTTGCAGCGCTCTGGCCAATTATGTACTTATCCAGCTCCCTGACGATCTCCTTTGGAGTGAGTTCTTCAAAGTACCCCATTATCTCACCTTCTTGACGACGATTTTGTCATTAGTGTATATGCAGATCTCGCTCGCAATCTTCATAGCCTCAAGAGCTATCTCCTCAGCACTCATGTCCGTGTTCCTCATGAGAGCCCTCGCCGCTGCCAGAGCGTAAGGTCCTCCAGATCCTACGGCCATAACTCCATCATCCGGTTGAACGACTTCACCGGATCCGGAAACGAGGAATATGTTGTCTTTGTCAGCAACAAGAAGGAAAGCCTCCAACCTTCTAAGAATTTTGTCAGTTCTCCAATCCTTTGCGAGCTCCACAACCGCCTTCAGCGTGTTCCCTCCCCATTCCTTCAACTTTCCCTCAAACCTTTCGAAGAGTGTCATCGCATCAGCTACGGAACCTGCAAAACCCGCCACCACTTTTCCATCCATCAACTCTCTGATCTTGACAGCACTACTCTTCAAAATCGTGTTCCCTAGTGTAACCTGACCGTCACCTGCTACCACGGTTTCTCCTTCCCTCTTAACTGCTATTATCGTGGTTCCTTCCAAAACACCTTACCCCCTTTCGATTATGAACAGAACGAACGGAACGTAAAGCCCAAGAAGAACTATTCCGTGGATCCTTCCAAGAGCCCTTTTTCGCGACATGATCCAGAGCAGAGCAACAGATCCCAAAAGAAACGACATGTCCACGTAGTACTTGCTCACTATGAGCCCCATTATGTACTGCGACACGGTCGCCACGGCGGTGAAGGACACGTCTATACCACCTGACACCAGGACCACGAGCTCTCCAAGGGCCAGAATTCCGAAGAACGAGTTTCCCCTGAGAAGATCGAATATGTTCTCCAGGGTTAGGAACTTCGGATTCATGAAGGTCAAGAAAGCGGAAAGGGCTATGAGAATC
>JALVXE010000167.1 GCA_027038385.1 Thermotogaceae bacterium | reverse complement strand
GAGCATGTTAGCGATTTTTCCAACACACTTGTTTCCATTCAGGAGAACCAGGAGTATTCTGAGGCGTGTGGGGTTGGAGAACGCCGAATAAAACTGTGACATCTCCTTTATAATTTCGTCGTTCGAAAGGATCCACTCCTCATTTGTATACTTATCGAAGTCTAAGTTTTCGCCCTTTTCCTTAAAATCCTCCATGCTCTCGATACCTCCGAGTGATGGGTTCGCAAACGAATTGTAAATTAGTTATCTGGTTATCTGAATACATAATACTGTTTAGCATCTCGTTCAGTCAACGGATTTAACAAAACTGTAACTATTGAAAAGCTCTCGTTGTGCGTATAAAATACGCTTTGCGGATGGGCGCGTAGCTCAGTGGGAGAGCGCTTCCCTCACGAGGAAGAGGCCGCAGGTTCGAGTCCTGCCGCGCCCACCAATGGGGGGCCGGATGGGCCCCTTTGATTTTTTCGGAGGTGATCCAATGGACAGGCTGGATTTCGCGATAAAGATATCGAGAAAGGTTGGAAATGTCCTTTTGAGTGAGTGGGGAAGACCTGCTCTCGTGTCTCAGAAGAGCTCTTTTCAAGACCTAGTTACGGATATGGACAAGAAAGTTCAGGACATGATCATAGAAGCCATTAGAGATAACTTCCCCGACGAGGGTGTGCTTGCAGAAGAAGGTGTGGACAATTCATCGAACAAGATGTGGATTATAGACCCGATAGACGGGACCGTGAATTTCGTGTTTGGACTTCCTTCTTTCTCAATCTCAATAGCGTACGTTGAAAACGGAAAACCCGTTGTCGGGGTGGTGCATCTTCCGGCTCTTAATGAGACGTACTACGCTGTTAAAGGAGATGGGGCCTATAAAAACGGTGAGAAAATAGAGGTTTCAAAGAGAAGAAGGCTTAAAGAATCTTTGGGGTTGATGGGATTTTTCAAGAACTTCTCCGGAAAACTCCTGTCCGATCTCGAAGATAAAGTCGTCAGGGTTAGAATGCTCGGGAGCATAGCGGTTGGGGTTTCGTACATAGCGGCTGGCAAAGCGGACTTTTATGTTGCAAAGCGGTCTAACCCATGGGATGTCGCTGCTGCCATTCTGATACTGAAGGAAGCCGGTGGCAGAGTTACGGACTTTAACGGAAACGAAGAGGGGATATTCGGGAAGGAGTACGTTTTTTCAAACGGGTATGTTCATGACGAGATAATTGAGCGTCTGAAAAATATTTGATACGAAATCTTCGTGTTGTAAAATAAACCCACGGAGGTGGGGGAAATGGCTACTGTATGGAAGGACATCGACGAGGTTAAACCAGGAGATGTTTTAGCGGACGACGTGTTCGATGGTGTGAGTTTTACACTCATTCTGAAGAAAGGAACCACCGTGACGGAAGAAAGTATAGACCTGATGAAAAAGAGAAACATAAAAAGAGTCCCTGTTCTTGTTGGGGAAGGCGAAGATGACGAATCACTGGTGATAGAGGTTGAGAAAGCGATAGTGACGAGAGAGGATTTCGCCGTTCCATCTGCTCCGCCGACTATAAGTGAAAAGCTTTACAACGAATCAATCAGCACTATGACAGAAGTTGTGGGAAAATTGTTTGAAACTGAGACTCTAGATAAGGACAAGGTTAGAGACGTCGCCAACAAAGTGGTGGCGGAAGTTTTCGGCAAGAAGAGGAACGTTCTGAATCTAGTCAAGAAGCACGCTTCCGGTTTTTTATACAAGCATTTGATGAACACGGGCGTCATAGCTGGAATGATAGCCGTGGAAATGGGAATGCCGATACATGAGGCTATAAGGATAACAGAGGCGGGGATGCTCCACGATATAGGCCTTGGATTGATAAGTGCTGAAGCCAGAAACGACGTTGAGAGATTGGATGATGAGATAATGAACCATCCAGCTATCGGAGCTAAGTTTTTGAGGGAGTCCGGTATGCCCATAGAGGTTACAGATGCGGTCCTCTTTCACCACGAAAGATGGGATGGAAAGGGATTCCCAATGGGGCTCAAGGGAAAGAGAATACCGACCATAGCGAGGATAATAGCGATAGCTGATGCTTACGATACCCTAACATCTGAGGATCTCAAAGAAAAGAGCATGCCTCCTTACTACGCCATGAGGTGGATAATATCGGGCTCAAAGAGGTATTTCGATCCCGATATGGTATCAATCTTTGTGAACATGGTCGGAGTTTATCCAACTGGAACCAGAGTCCTTTTAAGTGATGGAAGGGAAGGAATAGTCGTGGGAAGAAGCGAGAAGCTTTTAAAGCCCATCATCGATATTGACGGTGATGTGATAGATCTTTCGAAAGAACCCGCTCTTTGGATAGCAAAAGTCCTATAGTTTTATGAGCCTTCTCTCGGATTTCTTGAAGATCACTAGTCCGAAGTAAATCAGTGAAATCGTGGAGAGTGCAAGAATTGGCGTCTTCCACGCTATATATGGGATGGTTAGGCCTATGAGAATTCCGAGTGATGAAAGAGTTATCGGAAGCGATTTGAGAAGTGTTGAATACCTTCCAGACCCACCATCTAGACTTTCGAGGATACCAGCTGGTACTGAAAAGGCATAGACCAGTGAAGCTATTGGTAAGGACAGTATAGAAGATAAGGTGAATCCCTTGACTGTTGCCAGAACTATATAGAACACAGTGAACAGCAACGAGCCTACAATGGATAAGGCAAACATCTTGGAGAAGATCAGTTTTTTGACATCGACTGGGAGAGATCTCAAGTAATTCCAGCTCAATATGTCTTGATCCATCAGATTTTTCGCGATGTTCGGTGTGTACAGAGCTATCAGTGGAAGAGTTGTTGAAAGCGCGTACACAACGTTTTGGTTCCAGCTGAATATCAGTCCGAAGACGTATGGGTATACGAGGTATATCGCTCCTCTTTCCATTCTGAAGATCATCTTTGTCTCTTTTGAGATCATCGAGACCCTTCCCACACCCTTTTTCTTCACAGCCATTGTATCCGTTGTTTCTATCCTTTGGGAGGTTTTCAGGAATACCAAATAGCAGAATACTATCAACAGTATTTCAACTATCGTCGATAGTACGCTGGGCTTTACGGCGGCTGAGGTGATGTTTGCAGGACTTTTTAGAAAATCCATCATGAGTTTCATTCTTTCTAAGGTTTTGTTGATATCTCTCGTGCCTCCGTTCACGAAAAACATCATAACCGGTAAGATGATCGCTATGAGTATGTAGATTATCCTTCTGAGAAATGATGACCTGGAAAGACCTCTGATCGCCGAGATCAACGTTATTCCTATGGATGATAGGAAGATGTAGTGAAGAACGGATGAAGCGACCATTGGAGCGGGGTTTTTCCCAGTTGCAGACGCGTACGCCACCGAAAGCGCCATCAGAAATCCAAAGCTCCAGGATCCGGATATTAGATTGACCATATATATGTACGCAAAGACGCTGCTCCTTCTCATGGGAAGAGACATTACGAAATCAAGACTTTTGAAGCTCGAAAAAGATTCTATCCCGGATAGGATCGCCCCAAACAGTATCAAGATGGAAATCGTCAGGGAGTAAAAAAGCGCGACGATCTCCGGGTCGTATTTCAGGGCTTCTCGAATTGGAAAGTACATGAGTAGTGATCCGATTGCAAATCCCGCCAAACCTATGTACAGGACATTCTTCTTTCGGTTTCTCTTTTCGTTGTACCCCGTGAAAAGGGAGTACTTCATGAAGATCAGGATTTCCCTCATTCTTCCAGCTCCTTCACGAGAGGTTCGATGTCCTTTTCCTCGCCTGTGAGCTTCAAGAATAGGTCTTCCAGTGAAGAGTTCACCCCTAAGCTTTCTTCCAGTTCTTTCAAGCTCCCCTGAGCGATCATCCTTCCTTTGTCTATTATCCCTATTTCGTCAGCAATCTTTTCGGCTATTTCCAGAATGTGAGTGTTCATGAATATAGTCTTTCCAGAGTTCGCGAGATCCCTCAGATACGTTTTGAGCACCTTTGCGCTCTTCACGTCGAGACCAACTATGGGTTCATCTAGGAAGATCACATCGGGTTCCCTCATCAGAACAGATACCAAAACGAGCTTCTGCTTCATCCCGTGTGACATATCCCTGATCATCTTTCCTAAGTAATCCACCTCAAAGGTATCTAAGAGACTCCTCATCTTCGATCTCATCTTTGGGGGATTTCCGAATATGTCGAGAATGAACATGAGAAATTCTTCCCCGGTTAGATAGGGGTAAATATCTGGCTCATCCGGAACGAATCCTATCTTTCTTTTGACTTCTATCTCTCTTCTTGGATAGGGATTTCTGTATCCAAGTATCTCGATGTCGCCACCGTCTTTTTGAAGAATGCCGGTCAGTATCTTGACCGTCGTGGTCTTTCCCGCACCGTTCGGACCCAGGAACGCGAAGATCTCACCACTTTCAATTTCGAAAGAAACATCATCAAGAGCTGTGAAATCTCCAAATCTCTTCATCAGGTTTTTGACGACGATGGATTTCACCGGATCACCCCCTTGCTGTTTCAGCACGAGATTTTATCATGATGTGATTTTTTTAACAATATGTAATCGTCACGAGAACGTTTCAAGAGCTTTGGGATAGTAATCGTAACCTTTTGTCTTTATCTTGATCGATCTTCGTGAAGCTTCCGCGAGATTCTACCAATTTATTACACGCGCGGCTAATTTCTGGGCATAGCAATTGCCCTTGACATATCAAATAACAGTAAATATAATTGCTAACCGCTGGGGCTCGTAGCTCAACTGGCAGAGCGCCCGGCTCATAACCGGGGGGTTGGAGGTTCAAGTCCTCCCGAGCCCACAGAGAGGGGATTTCCCCTCTCTTTTTTTATTAGAAAATAGTGCCCGTTGAAGGGCACCATAGGGAATTTTCATAAGCAGAGGAACCGGGGGTTCTACATGAATATCTATCGGACGAGATTCTTTTTTCTTTAGGTTAGGGGGGGATAGGTTGATATTTTGCGCGAACTTCTCCGGTATAGACGCCACGTTGGTTGAAGTCGAATCCTTCATTGATCGAAAGAGTGTTCTCAGGGGGATAGATATAGTCGGAATGGGGGATACCGCCGTTAAAGAGAGTGAAAAGAGGGTTAAAAGTGCACTTAAATCAAATGGTTTCGATTTCATGAAAGGTAGAATAACTGTCGACCTCTCTCCAGCAGATGTGAAAAAGAGCGGTTCTCACTATGACCTCCCTATAGCCCTTTCCATACTCTCAGCCACAGGTGACTTGAACGATAAAGAGGTTTTTGCCATGGGGGAGCTATCTTTGGACGGTAGAGTTAGGAGCGCTAGAGGAGTTCTTCCGGCTGTCTTGAAATTGAAAGAAACTGGTTTTATGGGTATGGTTGTTATACCGAAGGAAAACGAGGAGGAAGCAGCAGTTGTGGGATTGGACAACGTCTTCTCCATTGAAACTCTTAGAGAAGCGGTTGAGCTGATAAACGGTTTGAAGGTCTTTGAAAGTTTGAGAAAGGTAAAGATCAACTCTTCGGAAGATTTCGATGTGGATATGAGAGATGTAAGGGGTCAGGAATTTGCAAAGAGAGCACTTGAAATAGCAGCTGCTGGGGGACATAACATCCTGATGGTGGGTCCTCCTGGATCTGGTAAAACTATGTTAGCAAAGAGGATTCCAACTATCTTGCCAAAGATGGAGCTGGATGAGATTCTCGAGACGAGCAAGATATACAGCGTGGCTGGATATCCCGGTCTTGTTCTGAGGAGACCTTTTAGGTCTCCACATCACACGGCTTCAGTTGCGTCGATAGTCGGTGGCGGAGCCAACGCAAGACCGGGTGAGATATCTCTAGCTCACAACGGAGTCCTCTTCATGGACGAGCTTACCGAGTTCAGAAAGGACGTGTTAGAAGCTTTGAGAGAACCACTGGAGGAGGGAAAGATAACCGTAGCGAGGGCCAGAAGTGTTGCGGTCTATCCTGCTAGATTTATGTTTGTTGGAGCGATGAATCCCTGCAGTTGTGTTGAAATAGACGATGAAGGTGAGTGTATATGCTCTGAGAGCGAAAGGATCAAATACACTAGAAAGATATCAGGCCCTATAATGGACAGGATAGATATACACATACGTGTGAGAAGGATGAATTTTTCAGAGTACAAAAAGAGATCGTTAGGAGAGACCAGTGATTCTATAAGAAATAGAGTGGCCGCTGCGAGATCTGTGCAGAAAACAAGAGGGATTCTGAACGCGAATATACCACATAGAGATCTAGAAAAGTTTGTGAAGATCGACACGGAGTCTGAAAAGCTTCTCGAGAAGTTCTCAGATAGAATGAAGATTTCTGGAAGGGGTATAGACAAGATATTGAGAGTTGCTAGGACGATAGCGGATCTGGATAGCTCTGATAGAGTTCTCAAAAAGCACGTTCTCGAGGCTATTCAGTACAGGGCGGTGAGTTTTTGAAGACGTCCGATCTTCTGAAAAAATACGGTATCAAGTTGAAGAAATCCCTTGGTCAGAATTTTCTATCGAATCGAAGAATTGCTGAGAAGATCGTCAAGCTTTCCGGTGTTAGCTCAAAAGACGTCGTCGTTGAGATAGGGGCAGGTGCTGGAACGCTTACGGAAGAGCTTGCGAAGGTTGCGAAGAAGGTCTTCGCTTACGAGATAGACAGATCTTTGAAAGGTCTCTTGACGGATAGGCTGTCCTATTACGAAAATGTGGAGTTGATATTCGATGACTTCTTGAAAGCTGACCTTCCAAATGTTGAAAACTTCGTTTACGTTGCGAACATTCCTTATTCGATAACCGGCCCTATAATCGAGAGAGTACTCAGGGAAAATCGCTTCAGATTTGCCGTCTTGATGGTTCAAAAGGAGGTCGCGGATAGAATAATTTCAAAGCATGGTGTGAGGACTTATGGCTATCTGTCCGCCCTCGTTCAGTCGTACTGCGATGTGAAAAAGATTTTGGAAGTGTCGAGATCGAATTTCGTCCCAAACCCCAAAGTCGATTCAACAGTTCTAAAGCTCGTCTGGAAGGACTTGAGCTTCGATTTTGAAAAATACTCGAAGTTTCTCTCAATATCCTTTAGAAACAAGAGGAAAACTTTGAGAAACAACTTGAAGTCCTTTTTGGATGATCCAGATAAGGTGCTTAAGGATCTTGGGATAGACCTTGGAATGAGACCCGAGCAGATCTCTGCAGAAGGTTTTCAGGAGATCTTCCGAAGGATCAACTCCAATCTTTAAGATATTCTTGTGCTTCTCTTTTTCCGTATTTCTTCTTCGTGCTTGGATCCGTCGTTAGAAACTTTTCATCTCCTATGTAAAGGACAGGTCTTATTTTTTCAACATCTGGTATGAACTTCTCTCCGTAATACGAACCCTCGCTGTAATGGACTCCAACGATCTTTCCCACAAACAACGTGTGGTCTCCGTACTCCCTCTCATCGTAGAGTTCGCATTCGTAAGCCGCGTAAGCCTCTGAGAGAATTGGAACATCAACTATCCTTCCCTCACTTAGAGGTATGTCGAAGACTTCGGCTTTGTCCATCTCTTTTCCCGAAACGCTTCCAACAAACGCAACTGTTTCCAGAAATTCGTAATCCAAAAAGTTAAGCGTGAATTGCTTGGATTTTTCTATCAGTCCATGAGAGAACCGCTTTCTGGATATCAGTACTCCATAGAGTGGCGGATCGAACGAAAGCTGTGTGTGCCACACAGCACTCATCATGTTGACCTTGTCCTCAAACTTGCTCACGATCACTGTGACAGGAAATGGGTAGTGAAAATAGAACTTCTTCGGAGCTTTTATAAACTTCATTCTCCACTCACCACCTGTGGAAGTTTGAAAACTACAGTGAATCTGTAGGGCATCGAGAAGTCCTCTGAAACGGAGAAGTTCATCGGGATCGGCACGAAATCAAAGTTTGCAGCTATTAGAGCTCCTTTGCCTTGCCATGCCATTCCCATTCCGAAGTGGTATGTACTCTTCGTGAAATCCCCAGCGTATCCGAAAGACACGCTGAAGAAAGCT
>JALVXE010000166.1 GCA_027038385.1 Thermotogaceae bacterium | reverse complement strand
CACCGAATCTCAAGCTGTCACCATCTCTGAGCTCCACCGCCTCGTGTTTTCCAGTGGACGCCCCACTTGGAACAATCGCCCTTCCATACGTTCCATCGTCCAGATAAACTTCAGCCTCAACGGTTGCGTTCCCTCTGGAATCCAGAACTTCCCTCGCTCTCACTTCAACTATCTCTGCGTACATGCTATCACCTCCTGGTAGATTTTACATCATTTTTTGACTTTTGAAATTAACCATTCGAGCTCATCCTCGAGAGATGGGGAGAGCTTTGCTCCCCTTAAGGATTCTACGACTTCTTCAGCCCTTTTGTAATCCCCAAGACACACAAGGATTTTCCCGTAGAGCACTAGATACTCAGGAGATCTGCTGAAATCAAGGGCTTTCAAAATCCATTTCTTGGCATCTTTGCAGTTTCCATATTTGTAAAGAAGAGCAGATGCCGCGTAGTAACACGGATGATTGCCTTTTGTGGAGATAAGGCAGCTGTAGAGGTCCTGGAGTTTTTCCAAGAGGAAAGACGGATCATTTATCTTTGAAAATGCTTTCCCCATTATCACGTAAGACTGATTTGGAAAATCCTTTAAAGCTTTTTCAGCGTATTCAACGCTTTTCATGTAATTTCCAATATCATAGTACACGCGTGAGAGGGCGAGATAGGCTTTCGGAGTGCCGAGAGATTTGAAAACTTCCAAGGCCTTGTCCTTTTTACCTTCCACGTAATACGCAACTCCGGCTATGTATCCTCCAAGGGACTCTGCTATCTCCGGATGTCCAGAGGCTATGGCGGCGAGTGCGGCTTCTTCCACTTCCTCATCATCAGCTTTTTCAAGTTCTACCCTCTTTGCTAGGATCTTTCCAGTTATCTCTCCGCTGAACACTATCGAATTTTCTTTGGCTGAAACGAGCACGGTCTTTTTTGGATTTATCGACCAATCCTTCTCCCAGCTGGAGAGGAGTTTTTTCATAACGTTGTACTCCTCGTCCAGTGGTATGACTTCCCACCCTTCGTTTTCCGCAACCATCTGAGCGTAGAGCACAGCCTTCACGTTTTCCGGATTCAGCTCAGACGGGAGGAATATGATGCTCGATCTCGGCTTCTCAGCGGAGAATACCAGAACCGAAACAGCATTTCTGAGCGTCGGATCGAGCACAGCACCTGGACTCCAGGTCGCCTTCACAGCATCCGTCAGGTCTATTTCAACACTCGCTTTGTCTTCAACGTATCCCTTGAGAATTCCCCTTCCGTTAACGACGCTGACACTTCTTGGGAAATCACCTGGAGCTTGGACCTTGAAGACGTGACTACCAGATTTATGACCGGGGACTACTATCTCAAGACTAACGAGTTCTCCCTTTAAAACCTGCTTTGGCCCTTTCAGAGTCACCTTTGGATTGTACCTCGAGATTATCTCGTCCCTTCTATTTGAGATACTCTGCGGGAAATCCACGGCTATCTTCGTCAAATCTCTGTAGATACTTAGAAAATCGAACACATCTTTCACGGAATTGACTTTCATGTTTAAAAGCCTGTTTTCCATCTGGGTTGCCCTTTCAAAGAGCTCTTCTATTTTTCCCTCTTTCTCCTTGTAATTTGAAAGGCTCTTCGGAACGCTGCCAACGATCATAGCAAGGTTATCCATTTCCTTAGCCGCATCGTGGGCAGAATGGATCATCTTTGACGAGATGAGATCATCAAGAATCGAGTAGAGGTAGTACATCTTTAAAAGAGCTTGGCCTTTTAAG
>JALVXE010000165.1:5194-8057 GCA_027038385.1 Thermotogaceae bacterium | reverse complement strand
CGTGCGAAATTTCCCTGGGTCTTCTGGCTTGCGCTGATAACGGGCGGAGTGATGATAGCATCTTATGGCGTATGGATGATGTTTGGAAACAAACTCCAGGCGATCGGTGGAGCTTACATGGTTCTCTCCGGAATTTTCATGGTTTTGATAGCTCCCGTGCACGACGGAAAAAAGCCGCACGACACACTCGCTTTCTTGACTTTCTTTCTCTTCTATGTAGGAAGCGCGATTTATGGGATCGGTAGCGAGAGCAGCTTCCAAAGAATCGTTCAGCCTTCGATATTGGCAGCTGCAGTTATAGGGATGTTCTTCCCATGGAAATCCGATGGATACCTTGAGCTTTACGGCATATCGCTCGGGATGATAAGTAGTTTTTTGATAGGCTATACCTGAATTTTCTCCCTGATTTTGTCGAATACAAGATCTGTTGCAAAATCGACGTCAACCTCGCTCTGTTCCCCCGTTTCCATATCCCTTACAACGACTACGTCCCTTTCAAGTTCGTTCTCGCCTACTATCACCGTCAAGAGTGCACCGATTCTATTAGCGTGCTTTAGCTGGGCTCTCAAGCTTCTCTCCATGACATCAAGATCCACAGTAAGGCCTTTCCTTCTTAGGTCTTCCGCAATCTCAAGGGCTTTTTCCACGACATCTCCTATGTGAGCTATATAAACGTGGTGGACTATCGGGGGCGGCACCTCGACTCCTTCAGATTTCATAGCCAGTATCAAACGTTCTACTCCAGCGGCAAATCCAATGGCTGGAACATGTGGGCCTCCGAGTTCTTCTATCAGACCGTCGTACCTCCCACCACCAGCTATGGCATCCTGCCCTCCCAGTCCTTCATGGCGAACTTCAAATACCGTTCTGTTGTAGTAATCCAATCCTCTAACGAGTCTGTGGTCTTCCTCAAACTCTATGCTCAAAACCTTCAGATATCTTTTCAGTCTGTTGTAGTGATCCTTACACTCATCACACAGGTAATCCGTACTTTTAGGAGCGGCTTTAGCTATCTCAATGTCTACTTTGCAGTCAAGAAGCCTGAGTATATTCGTGTTGTACCTCCTCTTGCAGTCATCACACACCTCGTCGAGGTGATCTGCATAGTACTCCTTAAGTGCTTTCTTGTAGCTGGGTCTGCACTTTTCACATCCGATTGAATTTATCACCACTTTGAAGTTCATCAATCCCATCTCTCTGAGCATCCTAACGAGGAGTGATATTACCTCAGCATCTGCAAGAGGAGATTCTGATCCAAAGAGCTCAAATCCGACCTGATGAAACTGTCTCTGTCTTCCTTTCTGAGGTCTTTCGTATCTGAACATTGGGCCCATGTAGAAGAGTCTCTGGGGAAATCCCTTGTTGACTAGAGAATTCTCTATGAACGCCCTGACAACTGGAGCTGTTCCTTCAGGTCTGAGCGATACGTTTCTTCCTCCTTTGTCTTGGAACGAATACATCTCCTTCTGAACTATGTCGGTCTCGTTTCCTACTCCCCTCACGAAGAGTTCGGTGGGCTCTATTATTGGCGTTCTGATTTCTGAATATCCGTAGAGTTTTGCCACCTTTCTAGTGGCATTTTCTATGGTGTACCAATACCCAAGATCCTCCCCCATTATGTCAACGGTTCCTTTTATACGAGAGTATTTCAAAAGGGGTCACCTCCTCGAAAGAAACTTCGAGACATCTCTTAGAAGTTTCGAGACGGCATATATGACTACCAGAAACTCCAATCTCCCCAAGAACATCCCTATTGTGAGGGTCCAAAGAGCTCCTGGATAAAGGTTCGGTTGGGTTATTCCGCATGACAATCCTACACCGGATATGGCTGATGCGAACTCGAACATCGAGTTCTGAAGATTGAATCCGTACAGTGTTAGCACGATGACACCAGTTATGTAAGTTAGAAAGTAGAGTGAAAATACAAGTATGATTTCTCTGATCATGCTCTCGTCTACTATCTTCTCTTTATCACCTTTCCAAACAACTATTCTTCTAACGACGTTCTTCGGCAAGGTAAATCTCACTATCGCGTCTATAATGATCCTGAGTATCACATACAATCTGAATTGCTTTAACCCACCCGATGTCGAGTCCATCATACCGCCCAGTATCATTAGAATCGTCAGCACAAACATTCCAGTTGCGAAGTGCTGCCAAGCCGGTGTCGTGAAATCCACCGTAGAAAAACCCGTACCTGTGAGGGCCGATACAGCTTGGAATATCGACTCTCTGAACGCATGTGCGTGCGAATGGAAAACGCCGTGCATCCCCTTTTCCATCATGACAAGTGTCGCCACGAAAACTGTGGAGAACATGAGCCAAGGTTCCCCGTTCTTGGCAAAAGCTCTGAAATTTCCTTTCCAAAGTGTGTAGTGGATTCCGAAACCAGTAGTACCAAGAAACATGAGAATTATCGTTACGAACTCTATGGGAACGGAATTGTATTCCCCTATACTCCCGTACCTTGTGGAAAACCCACCGGTTGCGAGCGCGGTGAGTGAATGGTTGAACGCATCAAAGGCCGGCATCCCAACGGCTATGTACGCAAGAGTTCCAGCAACAGCATAGGTTAGGTACATTATCATGATCATCTTTGCGGAATCTTTGATGTTTGGAAGTATGTTGTCGGTTCTACCTTCAGCTGAGTAAAGTCCGAATCCACCAGGCCCTATTATCGATCCGACCATTATTATCGCAAAGCCCGCTCCTCCTACATACTGCATGACACTTCTCCAAACAAGTATGAGCTTTGAGACCTTCGTCACATCTATAACAGTCAAGCCAGTCGTCGTCCACCCGCTTGTGGACTCGAAAACCGCCTGAGTGAAGTTCAATATTCCGGCAAATATGAATGGGAGTG
>JALVXE010000165.1:0-5184 GCA_027038385.1 Thermotogaceae bacterium | reverse complement strand
CTATTACTGCACCCTCTTGTATAAGGACAGTGGAAGCTTCTTCTTTCTTGAGACCAGAAATCCATTTGAGGGATGTTCCTATTATGACCGATATGATCGCGGATTCTATAAAAGGAATGCTACTTGGAGCTTCAGACGGATAGAAAAAGAGAAACACCAGCGGAAATAAAACGAGCAGTGAGAACCACTGAAAGAGCATTCCGAGATTCCACAGAACCACTTTATATCTGAATTTGAGGGTACTGAGATAGTCTCCCAATCACTCCACCCCCAAGAGGATCTCGGAAACCCTCGTCTGGACGCTTGGAAGGCAAAGCACAAACACTCTATCCCCAGGATTTATCACTGTATCTCCTCTCGGAATTATCACATCTTTCTCTCTGACTATCGCGGCTATGATACTCTCGGGAGGGAGGTCTATGTCTTTCAGAGCTTTTCCCTTCACAGGCGAGTTGTATGGAATCTCGAACTTTAAGAAGACGAGTTTTTCTTCCTCTATAGGAATGTGCTGCTCTATCTCCTCGGCAAACATCAGGGTTTCCAGTGTTTGATTTATCAAGGATGTCAGGTTCACCACGGTTCCTATCCCTAGGTTCTTGAACATCTCGACGTTCTCGGGATCGTTAACGAGGGAGACCACCCTGTCTATTCCGAATATCCTCTTGGCTATCTGGGATATCATCAGATTGTCATGATCTCTTGGAGTCAGCACCACCACGATATCATCGCTCATCGGTTCCGCTTGTTCTAAGACGTTCTTTTTACTTCCATCTCCGTTTATGACAAGCGCTTTGAGTTTCTTCGCCATCTCTTTGCAAAACTTCTCGTCTTTGTTTATCACGACAACTCTGTAACCTTTCTCTATTATCGACCTTGCCAAGTAGTACGAATTCTTCTCCCCTCCGACTATTATTACCTTCACGAAATCCCCCCATAGTATTTTATGAGGAAATCCACAGTTTCGATCATTTCACTTATTGGCGTTTTACTTGGAAAAGTATATCCGTTTTTCACGAGCCTTTCCAGGGATTTCAGAACTTCAGCATCCATTTTGCCTTTCTTCACCTCTTCCAATAGAAATTTCAGAGTTTCTTCAAAACTCATAGGTGATCTGTATGGTCTGTCTTCTGTCAACGCTACGAAGACGTCCGCTACCTGAAGTATTCTTGATTGCAGGGAAATTTCTTCACCTTTGAGTCGAAGTGGATATCCACTTCCATCAATTCTTTCGTGGTGCTGTGAAGCCCACTTCGTCCAGTCGTTCTCTTCCATTGAAAAGTGTTCCAGAAACTTTATGGTGTAAAAGACGTGTTTTCTCATGTGACCATATTCCTTTTTTGTAAGTATTCCAGGTTTTTCCAGTATGCTGGTCTCTATCGCAAGTTTTCCGGAATCGTGAAAAAGTCCTGCTATGTACAGATACATCTGATCTTTGGAACTGAGCCCCATCTCTCTTCCTATTTCTTTCGATATGTCAGCTATTCTCTCCGAATGTTTTCTGGTGAACGGACTCTTTGAATCGACTATGTACGCCATGAAGTATCCGAGCTCCATTAAGATGCTTTCATCGATGATCTCGGATTTTCCTATCCTCATGGAAAGGTTCCTCATGTAGAAATCCGTAGGATCTTCTATCGACCACCATGTGTAGTCCCTATCAACAACTTTCAACGCCGCGTTAAAAACTTCTGGAAAGAACTGATCTTTGTTTTCCTCCAGTACTCCTTTTGCAAAGTTCTTCGGTATATCCGAGCCAAACTTTTCAAACCTCACAGATAGAAGATCAGCCGCTGATACGATATTTGCGAATATGTGATTTGGATTCATTATGTCAAGCTGGTCAGCCGGAAGATGGTGATAGAACGCTACGTCAGAGTACTCGTACAGCCCAAGGAAATTCGAAAGTATGAACCCACCGATAGTGGTGTGGAGGTCACTGAGCTTCTTTATCATGTTCTCATCGTACAGGACGTCTATCTCTTTACTCATCTGAGAGACTTTTGGAACCAAGTATCCCACGTCATGGAGAGCACCGGCTATCCCGCCGTAAAGGGCCCTTGATTCGTCATCGAAGAACTCATAGGATATGAAGTACGACAGTATTGAAACCGTCAGAGAATGCTCTCCTATTCCTGGAATGTATCCCATCACGTCTACCATGAACCTCAACACAGGGGTGTTCGACTCCTGACCAACCATTTCATCACCCCTTCGCCTTTGCCAATATATAAACCTTTACGTCTTCAACTCCAGACATTTTCAAAGCGGAGACGGCATTCCTTATGGTAGCACCGGTTGTGTACACGTCATCTATCAAGGTAACCTCTTTTGATGTACAGTTTGAATGGTATTTGTCGCTCAGCGACTTCCTGTCTTTCGCGCTCTTTCCATATTGTCGTTCATCTTTCAAAGGTATCAGAGCCCTTTTAAGGACGAATCCGTATCTCTTGGATAGATTTTTTGCGATCATTTCCATGTGATCGAATCCCCTATCTTCTAGTGAAGAAGGAGTTGCGGGGATATAGGTTAAAACTGGGTGTGGAGGGTAGTATTCAAAGAGTTTTAAAAAGAGTTCGGATAAGATCTTGTGGAGCCTCCATCTTCCACTTTTGTAAGAGAGTATAAGCTCTCTGAGATTACCATCGTATAGGGAAAAGTAGTACACGTCACAACAACCCAACTTCCCTGGCTTGACATACGGCCCGGAAGAGAATATCTCGTTTTCGCATTTCTCACATATGAGCGATAAAGGAGATATGCTCTCATCGCACACCGCACATTCGTTCGGAAAGAAGAAACTCAGAACTTTCTCAAGATTATCTTTGGCCCACAAACGTCCTTCACCTTCTTTGAAGCTTCCGGCGCTATTATCACTTCGTACTTAGAGCAGTCCACACGTTCGAGAGGGAAGTTGACGGATAGGACTTTCCCTTCACTCATATTCGTTATCTCGGATATCTTCTCCATTCCACCAACTCTATCTATGAGCCTCGTCTCGTCGAATACAGCAGCCGTGTATCCAGGTGAGAGCGCTGAAAAGATCAGAGATAATTTTTCTATATCCGATATGTCTGTGCTCTCGACTTCCAGTTTGTACCCAACACCGCCGCTGTCTAAGAATATTGACATGTCTGTTCCCTTTACGATCACGTCGGATTCTCCACCCCTCGATACGACGAGTTTCCCATCTATCGATTTTTCAACATGTCCGTTGTAAACCACGACTTCTCCACGTACATCGTCTTCAAACTTCAGCGACGCATAAATTGGAACCGCCCTATTGAAAGTTATGACTGCTTCCTCGGGAATTTGATTCACAGCGAATACATAAAGGGGAGTGAATGGATTCTCCTTTCCTATGAAGACCCTTCCAGATAGATCGGACAGGTATTCCTCAACGTAGCTTTTCTCCAGAATGATCTTCTCGACTCTCCAAAACCTGTGAAGGTAATTTGACATTCCGAAGAGCTCGGAGAGCCTTGTGTGTATCCTGGACATGTACTCGAGAGAGTGCAGAAGAGCCTTTGTCGAGAGAAATCTCCTGACGCTCTTTGGCACGTCACCTGCCTTTTCAAATAGCTCTTCAACGAGCTCGTAGTCCTCAGGATCACAGACCGGAAGCATATCTTCATAGTGCACGGCGGCTTTAGACAAAAGAAAGGCTTCTTCGAGCTTTTCACTTTCTACGAGCCTCTTTTCTGCTCGTGGTAAGTCGGATGGCAAGTTTATGACAACTATATCGTAATTCTCATCACAAAGCTCTTCGCTCACCTCTATTTTTTTCCTTCTCATCCAATCAAGAAACCTTTCAATGTTTCTACTATCGCTGACGCTTACAAACGCTCTCATCCGTTTTCCTCCAAGGCAACCGCTATCTTCGCTCCAAGGGCGGCGTTGTTCTTGAGGAGCTCTATGTTCGCTTTGAGAGTCCTTCCTTCGCTCATCTCAGCTATTTTGGATAGAAGAAACGGAGTAACCTCTTTTCCAGTGATTCCTCTTCTACTTGCCTCCATTTCCGCCGCGTCTATCCATTCTTGAACCTCCTCATACGGCACTTCACTCTCTTTCGGTATGGGGTTAGCCACTAGCATCGCGCCTTCGAAATCCGTCTTCTCCATCCATCTGTAAATCTGAACAATCTCTTCAACGGAGTCCACCCTCATATTGAGTCTTATTCCGCTTGTCGAGCTGTAGAACGCCGGAAATTCGTCTGTCCTGTACCCAACGACTATGACTTCCAAGGTCTCGAGAACCTCCACAGTCGTTTTCAAATCCAGTATCGACTTCGCACCGGCCGATACGACGATCACTCTGTCTCTAGAGAGCTCAACCAGATCTTGAGATACATCATATTCTCCTTGATGAACCCCTCCTATACCACCGGTTACGAAGACCCTTATCCCAACCATTTTGGATATCCTCATCGTGGCACTCACCGTTGTGTCGGCGTTGAGTTTTTTCGCAAGAACGAACGGAATCTCCCTAGCACCGACTTTGACGCTTCCCTCGTCGACAAGCCTTTTCAATTCGTCTTCTGTCATACCAACGATTATCTCTCCATCCAGTATACCTATAGTAGCAGGTTGAGCTCCCGCATTCTTGACTATTCTTTCCATCTCAACAGCGGTCTCCACTCCGACAGGTTTTGGGAGCCCATGGGCAACAACAGTTGTCTCAAGAGCAACAGCCTTCTTCGTATCAACTCTAACTATCAAAACAGATCGCCTCCTTTAATAAACAGCCATGGATAGCGCCAAAGACAAGAGTTTCGACCTCATCGTATCGGCTCTCGATACTATCACTATGGGGGCTTTCGCGCCGACAACGAGGCCAGCTATGGTTCCACCTCCAAAGTAAACAAAGGATTTTCCCAAAAAATTACCGGAGTGTATATCTGGAACTACGAGTATATCGGCATTTCCCGCAACCTCTCCTTCGACGCCTTTCACCTTAGCTGCAAATTCGCTCACGGCGTTGTCTATTCCAAAAGGTCCGTCTATCGTGGCTCCTTTTATCTGTCCTCTATCCGCCATCTTGGATATTATCGCCGCTTCCATCGTCTCAGGCATGTCCGGGTTCACAACTTCGACCGCGGCTATGAGAGCTACCTTGGGGTTTTCATATCCCAACCTGTGGGCTAGATCGACGGCGTTCTTTATTATCTCGACTTTCTGCTCGAGATTT
>JALVXE010000164.1:6949-8070 GCA_027038385.1 Thermotogaceae bacterium | reverse complement strand
CTTGACGACAAAGAGGGAATACTGCTCGTGAACACGGTGAGGGATTTCTCCTGGATCAGAAACAGGACGAACTTCAAAGGAAAGATATGCAAAGTTCCAGCCACCGACATCGCTCTTGAGGAAATCGGAAGGGGTGTTCCAAACACCGTCATGCTTGGAGCTCTCGTCAAGATAACGAACGTCGTTCCGCTAGAGGCGATAGAGAGCAGAATCGAGAAGCTTTTCCTGAGCAAATTTGGAGAGGAGATAGTCGAGAAGAACAAGAAAGCTCTGAGACGCGGATTCGAAGAGGTTGAATGTGAGGAGGTGTGAAAATGCTTAAGGGCTGGAAAGACATTCCCATCGGGGGAGTAATAGACGAGCCCGGAAAGTCGAGAGAATACAAAACGGGGACTTGGAGAGTTCTCAGACCGATCCTTCACGAAGACAAGTGTGTTCACTGTATGTTCTGCTGGCTTTACTGTCCAGACATGGCGATTGTGATAGATTCGAGTGGGAAGAAACCTAAGATGATAGGGTTCAATTACGACTACTGTAAAGGATGTGGCCTTTGTGCGGACGTATGCCCGACCAAAGCCATAGAGATGAGACCCGAGACCGAATTCGTCGAAGAGTGAGGAGGTGATCTGAATGAACAAAATAGACCTTAAGAAAGCGAAAGCCATGACCGGTGCGGAAGCTGTGGCGAACGCCATGCGCCAGATAGAACCTCACGTTGTAGCGGCGTATCCTATAACTCCACAGACCCCTATAGTTGAGTACTTTGCTAAATTCGTCGCCGACGGTGTGGTAAGAACAGAAATGATACCAGTCGAATCTGAGCACAGCGCGATGAGTGCAGTTGTTGGAGCTGCAGCTGCCGGTGCTAGGGCGATGACGGCGACGAGCGCAAACGGACTTGCACTGATGCACGAAGTCGTTTACATAGCTGCTTCATCAAGACTTCCAATAGTCATGCCTGTTGTCAACAGGGCACTCTCAGGGCCTATAAACATCCACTGCGATCATTCGGATGTCATGGCCGAAAGAGACTCGGGATGGGTTCAGTTTTTCGCGGAGAGCAACCAAGAGGCTTACGACCTGACGATACTCGCTCTGAAGCTTGCAGAAGATGAAAGCGT
>JALVXE010000164.1:0-6939 GCA_027038385.1 Thermotogaceae bacterium | reverse complement strand
GATGGATTCATCCTCTCACACGGGGTTGAACCGGTCGAGCTCCTTCCAGACGAGGTTGTCAAAGAGTTTATAGGAGAACCGAAAGCTATGTATCCACTTCTTGACACGGAGCACCCTGTTACGTACGGACCGCTCGACCTGTACGATTACTATTTCGAACACAAGAGGCAACAGATAGAGGCCATGGAAAACGTGAAAAAAGTCTTTCCGAAAGTCGCAGAGGAGTTCTACAAGGTAAGCGGGAGAAAATACGATTTTGTCGAGCCGTACAAGCTCGACGACGCAGAATACGTTATGGTTGCACTCGGTTCGACGAACAGCACGATAAAGTACGTCGTCGATTGGATGAGAGAAGAAGGATTCAAAGTCGGGGCACTCAAGATATGGATGTTCAGGCCATTTCCAAAGACCCAGATTCAGCACTATCTGAACGGAAGAAAAGGCGTCATAGTGCTCGACAGGTCGGCTTCGTTTGGGGCGGAGGCACCACTCTATGAAGCCGTCAAGTCAGCACTCTACAACGTCACCATACGCCCGCAGATGGGATCCTACGTGTACGGACTCGGTGGAAGGGACATCCTTCCGGAACACATCAGGAGCGCTTTCGAAGACGCTGTCAGTGGAGATCTCATAGTCGACGAGCAGCGCTACCTCGGACTCAGAGAGTAAAGGGGGGATACGAATGCCAGTTAATCTTTTTGATTTGGCAAAAACCTTTGAAACAAGAGCGGAAGACATAGGTTTGGTGCAGGGGCACAGACTCTGTCCGGGATGTGCGGCACCGATAATCGTGAAGTTCTCTCTCATGGTCGCGAGAAGGCTTGGATATGAACCGGTCGTTGGACTCGCTACCGGATGCCTTGAAGTTTCATCCACGATATACCCGTACACAGCTTGGACGATCCCGTACATACACAACGCCTTTGAGAACTCCGCCGCTACGATGAGCGGTGTCGAGACCGCAGCGAAGGCCCTCAAGAAATTCGGAAAGATACCACAGGATAAGAAATACGCGTTCTTTGTCTTCGCAGGTGACGGTGGAACTTACGATATAGGGCTCCAGTCCCTCTCGGGAATGATAGAGAGGGGACACAAGGTGATATACGTCCTTTACGACAACGAAGGATACATGAACACTGGAAACCAGAGGTCTGGTTCCACACCGACCGGGTCGAACACGACAACCGCGCCTGTTGGTAAAGTCATACCGGGAAAGGTTCAGATAAAGAAAAACATAGTGGAGATAGTTGCAGGACATGAATACGTCTACGCTGCGACAGCTTCCATAAGCGACCCGAACGACTTCTTCGCAAAGATAGAGAAGGCTTTGAACTTTGAAGGTCCTTCTTTCATAGCCGCTTTTTCTCCATGCGTCAGATTCTGGAGGGTTCCAGATAGTGCGGCGAATTCGATATCCAAGCTCGCAGTCGAGACGAAGTACTGGCCGCTCTACGAAGTCGACAGGGGAGTGTACAAGATCACGAGAAAACCAAGGCAGTTCAAACCTCTCATAGAATTTCTCAAGCCACAGGGAAGGTTTAAACCTCTCCTTTCAAGGCCAGATGCCGAAGAAATAATCAACGAGCTTCAGGAATACGTTGACAGACGCTGGGAAAGACTCCTGTCTCTCGAGGAAGCTACGAAAGGGAAATACATCAGGTGACTATAGGGGGGGAGAATTGCTCCCCCTTTTCTTCTAGCAGGGAGGAGATATCATGAAAAAGATCTTGATCATAGCGGTGGTTATTTCCACGATCACCTTTGCAGGAAAAATCTGGTTTGATTTTTCGACACCTCTTTCTGCGTACATCCAGGCGGCCATAAAAGGTGAGAATTGGTTCGGGGCTTCCATTGGGATGTCCGTATGGAATATCCCGCAGTTCGAGATCACGTACATGAAGATAGGAAATGACCACTATGTTCTCCTAAAACCCCTGATGCTGGAAGGAGAAGTATCGAAAATACGAGATCAATTCAAGCTAAAAGCGATATTAAACGCTGGATTGGATGGATCTTACCCATATTACAATGTAAACACATACCTGACGACCGGGCTCGAGATATCGTACGAGACTCCAGGATCTAGAGGAGTTTTCTTCAACCTGTGTTTTGAATTGGGGATAGACCTTGAACTGCTTGAAGGTTCGAAAAAATTCTCACCGTACTACATACAAATATTCGGACCACTAGTTGTGAAACCTTCCCTGATAGTAGGAGGGAAGTTTTGATCAGTAAAGCCTTTCTACCAGAAATTCATCTCTCTTCTCGTTGAAACCAAATCTCGAGGACATCAAGTCCGGAAAACGAGCTCTTTTCAAAGCCTTTACAGCTGATTTCAGTCTCGAGCATTCTCCACAGAGAAACCACTCATCCCCTTTGTAGATTGCGGAACAATCCTCGTCAACGAAGAAGTACTCCGACCCAAGCCTTCCAACGGATGAGGTCACAACTTCGAGAATCGGAATCGAGGCAATCTCCATTTGGATTTTCTCTGAGTAGTTTTCACACCTTTTCAGCCTTTTTAAAAGTCTCTCACTAAGGTTTCCGAGCATCTCAGATGCTTTTATAAAGTTCGTAGCGGACTTGTAGATCCCGACCAGAAAGTCTCCTTCCTTTCTAAACAGCATTGCAGGTTGGTAAAACTGAACACTTTTCAAATTCATTGGAGCTATTATCGCCCCTCTATCTGAGAGCTGGTCAAACCAACTGTTTGGAATCTCATCTACTCCTACGGTTACGAGCACAACATCGTAGGGTGCTAGCTCGGGGTATCCGAAATACCCATCCCCTCTCACAAAGACCACGTTATTTATGGCGAGCTTTTCAATGTTTTTCTTTGCGACCTCGAAAAGTTCTTCTTCGTATTCAACAGATACAACCGTTCCGTTACTTCCTACTATCTTTGATATCACAGCTGCGTTGTAGCCCGTCCCACCACCTATCTCTAGAACCCTCATTCCATCTCTGAGGCTGACACTCTTCATAAATTCGGCCATCAAAGAGGGTTGACTCGACGTGCTGTAAAAACCAGAACCCTTGTAGCTCAAAATGGCTCTATCGGAATAGACATCTTCCACATCTGTATGAACAAAGACTTCTCTTGGAACCTCACCAAAAGCTTTCGCGATGTTCTCCGGATATCCGAGCCTTTTCAGCATCTCATACAACTTTTTTGGTGATGACATACCTCTTTCTCCTTCCATCAGCGAACTTAACGAGTCCGCCGTCGACCGATATCCAGACGCTGCTCATATCTGACAGGTACGAACTGAACTTTCTCAGAGGAACTTTTATTTTAAAGTCTTGATCCAAATTCACATTTTCACTCATGGCGAAGATCATCCCCCCACGACCTCCCGCTATGGTGACCTTTCCACCGGCCACCGATATATCCGCCTCGAAAGGTCCAAGGAGAGCAGACCCCTTTTTTATCATCTTTCTGAAATTCTCCTCCAATTTCTCCGCGGATGATAACTTCGGAATTGCTATTTGTTCGTAAAGAACTTCACCGCAGATGGAGCCTTCCAAACCTTCCGATCTGAAGCCCAGGTACTTTCCACCGAATATCTCCCAGTTTCTCAATCCGTGTGCAGCTTTTGAAAGCCTCCGGACGGATTGATACGGCATGGAAAAGGAGAATCTCTTCCCAAAGCCGTCGAATACGTAGAAAACAGAAATGTTAGAAGTCATCGCATGGGCAACAGATGTACTTCCAAAGTGAACTTCGATCATGTCTTCCTCGCTCATTGGCTTGCTTATAAAGTCCAGCCCTTGGATGTAATCTGAAATCTCACCTATCTTCTCACCAAGTGGTGCTCTCTTCACTTTCTTTCCAAAATCCTCGAATATCACATGAAGATCTCCACATTTCAAAACAGTGCTATCCTCGTGGCATATCTCAAGATCATCTTCACACATCTTTATCACGGAATACAAAGTGTTTATCGGGATGGAAACCACCGGCAGATCCATATTCACTTCAACCGACACTGAAAGGCACCCATCCCAGGCTGACAGTCCACCTGGCTGAAATTCTACAAACTGAAACGTCTCATCCGATCTTCCGATCACCTTCTTAAGAATTTGAAGATTTTTCAAAAAGCTGTCTCTATCTACTCGCATGCATGACATACACCGTCACGTCCTTCTTCCAGAGCTTCAGCGCCAAGAGCAT
Source organism: Thermotogaceae bacterium (assembly GCA_027038385.1). Classification (GTDB taxonomy): domain Bacteria; phylum Thermotogota; class Thermotogae; order Thermotogales; family Thermotogaceae; genus WGAO01. Next base: position 2,765 of record JALVXE010000164.1, on the reverse strand, counting down.
GTCTCCAACGTAGATATCTATCCTCCTGCCCTTTATAGCACTTCCAACATCCTCAACGTGGAAAATTCCACCTCCTGGCATCCTCGAAAGCTGCGGTATGTATATGTAGCTCCCAAGTGATATCACCGAAGGGTCTGCGGCAACGGTCCACCACTTTCTCACAAGATTCCCGGATCTTGTAACCCTGAACGATGCCTGCTCCGGGAGGATCCCATCTTCCCATTCCGTGTAGAAAGTCGCTGAAAAATCCCCGATCTTGTCGAATATGTACTTGAAAGGATCCCTCGGCTCGTTGTTTATCATGAGAGCAAAGTCCAAGTACTTGTGACATCTCCCCAGAATCTGGTCGCTCACGACCCAATCTCCCTCTTTAACATATACCTCCCCGTCAAATCTGTACGAAGTGTAAACGTCGTTCCCGTGATACAACCTCAGATAGTTGTTTCTGACTTCTTCCACCCTTCCCGGCATAACCGCTCTGAAATCTCCATTCACTTTAAACCTTATCCAACCGCTTTCGTCCATCCCTTTGACAACTTCTCCCTTTCTCAAGCTTTCAACTGGAAGCGATATGACATCTTTCAAGGATACGGGAATCTTTATCTTGTCACCTACCATGAGTTTCCTCGGATCAGATATACCGTTCAAGTCGAGTATGGATTTCACAGGAACTCCAAACGCTTTGGATATATCCAAAATCGTATCCCCTCTCTCTATCACCAAAATCACGAAAGGTGACACGATCGGATCCTTCCCTCCGATATCCACCATCCTGAAAAGGGAATTCATTTCCCTTCTTATCTCCCTGATCTCATCCTCCACTGATCTTATCCTTTTGGATTTCAGATCCTCCAGATCCCTTTTCCAGCCATTCAAGCTCAATTTCAAAGTGGATATCTTCATGGAGTTGGAATCGACCTTTTCTTTTAAAATCTCTAGTGAATTCTCGATTCCTGGAAGGGCTTTCTGTACTTCCGATATCTTTCCGTCCAAACTTTCAACGTAGTCCTTTAAACCTCCCATCGATATCTCGTTCTCATCTTCTCTCTTTTCAACGATCTCCAGGTCCTTTCTCAGGTTCTCAACGCCAATTTTCAATTTCTTCAAATTCTCTCCAAGCTCAGATATTTCCGCGCCCATCAAGTTAAAACTCCTCGAGCTTTCGTAGGAGAATCTGTCCAGACTGCTCTCTAATGTTTCATACCCTCCTAAAAGCTCGGAGTATTCTTTTTGAATTTCTGAAATGCTTTCTGAATTCTTTTTAGACAGATTTTTCACGTAATCGAGCTTCTCAGATATCTGAGTTACGGAGAAAACGAGGAATATCACTGATATGAGAATTATCCCAAGAGCTCCCCAGTATATCAGTCCCTCACTTCCTGCCATCTCTCTTGAGCCGCCTTTATGTAAGGTGAGGGAACTCCCCTGTATTTGTTCACGAGTATCGAGAACCACTTAACCGCTTCTCTTTTGTTTCCAAGTAGCTTGTTCAACTCGCCAAGGTAGAAAAGTATCATCGGCTCTTCCCTCTCGTTTGTTATTTCCTCTTTGAAGTGCTTTTCGAAGAACTTCAAGGATTTCGCAAGAGCCACCTTTTCCTCCTTATCCATGCCTTTTTCCCGGTAGAGCCAGGCGAGTTTAAGGTAAGCTTCAGCAGCTCCTCTGCTGTGATCCATAACGGTGTAAACAGCAGCAGCTATCGAAAAGAGCTTTATGGCATCGTCTAGTTCTCTATCTTCACCGAGGTTTAGTTTTCCGAACTCTTTCTTCGCGTTTTCCAAGACCCTCTTCACCTTGTCTATCTTCTCATCCGGTATGTTGAGAGTACCGAAATCCCTTTCAAAAAGTGTCAGATAGCAGTTTGGACACGTGATCACTTGGTAGTACAGCGCGTTGACTCCCTTGAAGTTCGGTTTGAGATCCTCATCCCTCGATTCGACCATTATGGCATCCGAGAAAATTCTTGGATAGCTGAAGTCGTTTCCACAGAGTTGGCATGCAAATTCCTTATACCAAAAAGAAGGCATCCTCACACCTCCGAGAATATATTATCACTCTGAAAAGAGCGCCTCCACGAAATCCTCAGCATTGAATTGTCTGAAGTCCTCTTCTTTTTCCCCAACTCCTATGAACTTTATAGGTATCCCCAGCTCCTTAGCTATGGCTATCACTATTCCACCTTTGGCAGTTCCATCGAGTTTTGTAACGACAATTCCCGTAACATCTACTATATCTTTGAATATCTTCGCTTGAACAAGTCCATTTTGCCCAGTTGTCGCATCTAAAACGAGAAGAACTTCATGCGGAGCACCTTCCACCTCTTTTTTTACCACCCTGTGAATTTTTCTGAGCTCTTCCATCAAATTCTTTTTATTGTGAAGCCTACCAGCCGTGTCTATTATTACAACATCTTTTCCCCGTGCTTTTGTATGTTTTACAGCATCAAAAGCCACTGCCGCGGGATCTGATCCCTCCTGGTGGGCTATCACGGTGGCTCCTATCCTTTCTCCCCAAAATTTGAGCTGTTCTATTGCAGCAGCTCTGAAGGTATCTGCTGCCGCTAGGACCACACTTTTTCCGTCATTTACGAATATCTTTGCCAGTTTTGCGCACGTAGTTGTTTTGCCTGAACCGTTCACCCCAACAACACTTATGACAGTTGGAGGATTTTCTACTGAATTGAGATTCGTATCAAAACTCAATATTTTGAGTATTTTATCTTTTAGAAATTTCAAGGGATCTTCCGGTTTTTCAATTCTCAATTC
>JALVXE010000163.1 GCA_027038385.1 Thermotogaceae bacterium | reverse complement strand
GTACACGCCTTCATAGTCACCATACTCTGGCTCGTGTACGCCTTCATGATGGTGGAGTTCGCTTCTTCACACTTTTTGAAGTCGATAATCGTATCGATCCTTTTCCCAACCGTGACCTTCTATCTGTTTGGATACATGATCGGAAGCGAAGCCGCTGGGAAGCTCTTCAGGATATACGGGAGAAGGTTCGAGGAAGAAGGAACAACTGAAACAGTTCTCTGGACCGCGGTTACCCCGATTTTGATGGTCATAAGTATGATCGCGTTCGATGTGATATTGAAGAACATACCCCTGAACCAGTTCATAGATCCGGAGGTTTGGAAAAGTGCGCCGTTTGGATCTCAGCAAGTTTTTCTCGATCTCCTTTGGAGTGGTTTGGTACTGGTGCTGGCGTATACGGTCGCGCTCGGTGTGTCCGTTAAGCAGAAAACCATTGCTGCCAAAAAGAAGTGGTTTTGGGGGATAATGACGATAGCATTTGTCGGCATAGCTATTTGGTGGTTAAACGCGAAGTACGTAGATCCGAACACGATGAAGGTGTACTACATGGGCAGGTACGCCGCAGATATACTGATGCACATGATACTCCCGATCCTCACTCTCACGATACTGTCTTTCGCCGGCTCGATGCTGGTCATGAGGGACACGATGCTCGAGATCATCAAGGAAGACTACATAACCACGGCTAAGGCCAAAGGGCTTCCGGACCACGTGGTCAGGGATAAGCACGCGGCGAGAAACGCCCTCCTTCCACTCGTAACGAATTTCGTCATAAGCCTCGGGTTCACCGTTGGAGGTGGTGTTATAACCGAGACGATGTTTTCGTGGCCTGGGATGGGCATGGCGTACCTTGAAGCCCTCAGGGCTCAAGATATACCGCTCCTCGTCGGGCTCTTGGTTTTCACCGGCATATTTGTTCTGTTCGCCCACTTGATAGCCGATATACTCTACGCGTTCTTAGATCCGAGGATAAGGTACTGAAGGGGTGAAGCTGATGGATAAGAGGACGGAATCCGTCTGGAAGACGAGATGGGGTTTGTTTCTCAGATCTGCCAGGACGAACTGGGAACTTTTCAAAGAGAGAAAGGTAGCCATATTCGGGCTGGTGGTGATAATCCTCTTCGGGGTGTTCGGTGCGCTCTATCCTGTCTACACGAGCTTCATGTCTGATAAATACACTGGTCAGCTCGAGACTATGGCAAAGCAGATCTATCTGGCTTATGAGAGGAACCTTCAAGACATATTCTTGAAGAGCAATTCCGATATAGATTACACGCTGAAGGTTCAGAACGTCTCGGACAAGCTCGAGAAGGATATCGATATCATTTTCAAGAGAAGGAAGATGAACACGGAGAACACGTTTAGAGATGCTGTTCAAGACACTGTTGAAAAGTACTTCGACTACAACTCTAGGAGATCGATGTTCGACTACATAAGCAATTCTTTGAAGAATTCCAAGAGCGTGGAAGAAGCAGCTAAAAAGGTTGCCCAGTACTTCTACATGAAAAAGATAGAGGATTTTATAAACGACACCGGAACTTACGAGAAGAGTCAGATAGTTTGGAGCTTTTTGAAAAAGGATGTCGTGAAGAAAAACATACTGAGCTGGGCCAAGAGGGATCCGAAGTCTTTTGTGAATTTCTTGAAAAGCTATCAGATATACTGCAGACCTTCGGATCTTGAGAAAAGTTTTGATGAAATAATGAAAGTTCTGATGGCCAAGGCGGATCTGGACGTCTTTCCGCTCCTTTCAAGCC
>JALVXE010000162.1 GCA_027038385.1 Thermotogaceae bacterium | reverse complement strand
CTATACCTGGGTTGTGCCATTCGTTGAACGCCCAAGCGTGGCCGTGTGTGTCGTTCATATGGAGAATGGTGAGCTGTGTGGAAAACGCCAAGAGTGCTAAAACTAACGCCAAAACCACCAAAAGCTTTTTCATAAAAACGCCTCCTCTCGTTTATATTTCTTCCACCTCAAATCCCATCGCTTCCAGCTCCTCCTTACTCTTATCAGTGGCAACCACTACTTCCCCATGGCTGACTATCCCAACACCTATCTCAGAGAGTTTCTCTATCTCATCAGATCCTTTAACGATGTAAAACCTCGTGTTTTCCTCCGGTATATCGTGTCTTTTGGCCTTCTCTCTCAAATACCTCATCTTTATGTCGTCCATCCAGAGCATCTTCTCGCTTGGAACCATCAGATATATGTCCTTGAGAATCGTGCTTGCACCCTCTGCAAGGACCTTCAGAACAGCTTTGTCTGTATCTGAGAATCCTCCTCCTTTGTAGAACACAACCTTACCACCATTTTCAGTCTCCAAAGACAAACTCTCTCCGACCTCTTCGCCCATCTCTACGAACACACCCCTGAAGAGGACTCGCATCCCATCTACACCAACGTTTTCTGCGGCGTATTTGTAGACGAGTTCGTACACCATACCCGGGCTCTCGATCTTTCTTAACTCCTTGGAAAATTCACCGATGGCGGTTATGGACTCGTAGAGTTTCCGTATACTCTTTTCCCTCTCGATGAGCTCGGACTCGTACTCGAAGTTCTCGAAACTTTCCTTTATCATTCTCGAGATTATCTCTATGTAAAGATCTCTTATCTCTTTGTTCAGAAAATCTTCCGTTATCGGAGAACCAACGAATATGAGGAGCTTTTTTCTATCTCCAAAACTTATAGGTATGGAAAGCCACACGAACTCAGGAAAATCCTCAAGCTTTCCAGGTTTCCATATCTCATCTCTGATCTCGATCTTCAGTATCGCTGGAAGTTGTACTTCTTTCACAGAAGCTTGGGCCTTCAAAAGGAGTTCTCCATCCTCCGATTCGTAGACAGCTGCCCAAGTAGACTGAAGCATCTCCCTTATCATGTCAACGGTCATCCTTATCAGCTTGTCCTTGTCGTGTATTGAAAGAGATCTCACTGCGTATTCCCCAAGCGACTCCATGACGAACCTCATCTGGTTGAGCATCTTTTCAAGGAATATCTCGTTCTCTTTCCTCTTAAAAGCCTCTCTCGATTTGTTCAGAATCTTCATTATGGATGTCAAAAGTGCCTTTTCTTCAGGGGTGAACGGATCTTCTCTCCTCAGGAATATCAGATACCTGTTCACAAGGTAATCACTGACCGGTATTATCAGTCCATCCACTCCTGCGACTTTTCTTGCATCCAGCATGTCGGAAACCTTGGCCGCATCGCTTATTTCAGAGGAGCTCACGAGATCCGGGAAATCCTCCGATCCGAGGTTCATCACGAGTGAATATCCCCTATCTGTCAGGCTGTAAAGCGCAGCTGAGGCTACGAACAGCTCGCTCACCGCATCTATGATCATCGAAAGGAGTATGTCCACCGGGAGCGGTTCCAGAAGGGAGGATATTATCGTGTCCATCCCTTCAAGTTGGTATATATGCCTCGTTATTCTGCTCTCCAACTTTTCAATGAACTTGAGCTCCTCGGAGAGCCTCTCGATTCTGACTATCTCGTCGAAATTCTCCGGGATCTCTCTGAGAAGGTAATATATCTCCTCTGAAACCTTTACGAGCTTGTACTCTGGAAACTCCTTTTCTATGTCTTCTTCTGAATCGTAAACAGCACGGCTCGGGATAACCCCGGAGGACTCTATGACTATGAACTCTCCCCCACTCTTTTGAAAGACGACGACATCACCTATCTCATCGGCTATGATGGTCTCCACTACAGGAGTACCGAGGTTGAGTAGCAACTCTTTCCAATCCACATTCATTCCCCCTTGACAGAAGTATTATACAAAACAAAGCATTTTCAAACCAATTTTGTGGGAAAATCAGCAGCCGACTTTGTGATATCATAAAGCTTGACAAAGGAGAAGGGGGGGGTAATCTGTGAAGCACGCTCTCATAAAGGAAGCCGAAGAGAAAATGAAGAAAACCCTGAAAGCCATAGAGGATGAGTTGAAGAGGATGAGAACGGGGAGACCTTCCCCGGCCGTCTTAGAAGAGATAAAAGTAGATTATTATGGAACGCCAACTCCTATTAACCAGCTTGCAACTGTGAGCGTCTCCGAAGAGAGAACTCTTTTGGTAAAGCCTTGGGACAAGTCCGTGGTCAAGTCGATAGAGAAAGCCATATTGGCCTCAGACCTTGGGATAAATCCTCAGAGTGATGGAAACGTGATAAGACTCGTCTTTCCAACTCCGACGACGGAGCAAAGACAGAAATGGGTGAAGAAGGCTAAAGAGATCTCTGAAGAGGGAAAGATAGCAATAAGGAACATCAGAAGGGAGATAAGAGAGCGTATAAAGAAGGGTAAAAACGACGGAGAGATACCAGAGGACGACGCCAAAAGGCTCGAAGACGAGCTTCAAAAGCTCACGGATGAGTACATAGAAAAGCTTGAGGATGTTTTCAAGAAGAAGGAAGAAGAGATAATGGAGTTCTGATCATGCACGTTGCGATAATAATGGACGGAAATGGACGATGGGCAAAAGAGAGAGGATTACCTAGAATAGAAGGGCACAGAAGGGGAGCAATGAAGGTTGAAGACGTCACCGAATGGTCAGCGGATCTTGGAATCAGGTATTTAACCCTGTACGCGTTCTCCACTGAAAATTGGAAAAGGCCGTGGGATGAGGTATCGTTTTTGTTCAACCTCTTCGTGGAGTTCATGAAAAAGAAGATAAGGAAGATGAAGAGAGAGGGAGTCAGGGTAAGGGTGATAGGTAGGAAGGAAAAGCTCCCTGATGAGGTTGTGAATATCTGGGAGTGGGCGGAGGAAGAGACGAAGAGCAACGACAAGATCGATCTGATAATAGCGCTCAACTATGGAGGAAGGTACGAGATACTCGACGCGGTGAGAAAGATATCATCAGAGAATATCACGGAAATCGACGAAGACACGTTTAGATCATATCTATACGCGCCAGACGTTCCAGATCCTGATATAGTCATAAGGACTTCCGGGGAGATGAGGATAAGCAATTTCTTGCTCTGGCAGATAGCGTATTCGGAGCTGTTCTTCTTGAAGAAATACTGGCCGGATTTCAACAGGGAAGACCTTGAGAGAGTCATCGATGAGTTCAGGAAGCGGCACAGGAGGTTTGGAGGTATATGAAGGATTTGAAAGTCAGGTTTATAACTGCGATAGTAGTAGCACCCATAGTCGTAGCGTGCTTCGTATCCTACGAGAGCCTCGTCGGGCTCGTAGCCTCCATAGTGATGTTGACGAGCTTTGAACTGATGAGCTTTTCCATGAAAGAAGAGAAAAAGTCGTACATAGCATATTTAACGGCGCTCTCAACTCTTTATCCGATAATCTATGGGCTTTGGCTAAAAGATTATCCAAACGTCTCCTTGTCAGCTGTATTCTTGACCGGTGCGATATCGATAATGTTGGTTAGGAAGAACTTCACGAAGGCGTTCGTGGACTACTCGGCTTTTTTCACCTCACTTCTTTACATATCTTTTGGCCTGTCTTTTTTCATGCCGATATACAGGGAGAGCGGAGGATCTGTAGCCTTGCTCGTACTGACATCCACTTGGGCTTTTGACTCGTTCGCGTACTTCTTCGGGCTCTCCCTCGGAAAACACAAGATATTTAGATCTTACACCAACAAGAGTTGGGAAGGAGTTTTTGGAGGATTCTTGGGAACGATTCTTTACGTATCGATATACTCTTTCATATCGAAAATCCTCGGATACAACCACCTGGGGATCGCTCAGGTGATCATATTCTCCATAATAGTTTCCGTGATGGATACCTTCGGAGATGTATTCGAATCGTCCCTGAAGAGATATTTCGGTGTGAAGGACGCTGGGATAATAATGCCAGGCCATGGAGGAATGCTGGACAGAGTGGATGGATTGCTCTTCGTGACACCGGTGGTTTACACGTACCTACATTTCTTCGGGTGATACCATGAAGACCTTCGCCGTTCTGCTTCTCACATTTACCACCGCTTACGCTGGGATGGTTGTAAGATTTGAAACGATGAACCTATCCACGAACGAATTCGATGTCGATGCAAGCATGACGGCAAACATCTTCGGTGCTTTTCTGAACCTGAGCATCTCGAACGACAAAAGATACTACGATCCCATACATTCGAAATTTTACTTTGGGTATCACTTTGACGGGTTTGGGGGAACGATTTTAAAATTCGGCAACCTATCCTTGAGGGCTGGAAAGATCTTGCAGAGCGACGAGGTAGACTCTCCTTACTCGCTGTTTCTGAGCTCTGAGAGAAACCCTTATGTCTCCATGTCTTTGAGGTATGAAAACAACAGGTTCTTCTTCAAAACGGTTTGGATAGATCTTACAAGGAGTGTGAATGTGAAAGATTCAATTCATCCGTATTCTTTTCCAGATCGAGGCATGAACTACAGAGCTTTCGGAATCAAGTACGGTGGCTTCAGATTCGGATATCAAGAGTCGGTGGTTTACACGAATAGAACGTTCGATTTCGAATATTTCTTCAGTCCGCTTCCAAACTTCTTCACGCAGTACATAAACTTCGTTGGAAGACCGTTCAGACAGGGGACGAACGACAACTCGATTCTTGGATTCTTCGCGAGCTACTTTTCAAAGTCAACGTACGCATACATCCAACTGCTCATCGACGATATGAACATGAACAGGTTTTACGGAGGCTTTCAGAACCCAGACAAGGTCGGATGGTCATTCGGTATGAGGTTTTCAACTCCGGTGGGAGAATTTTTCGCATACCACGCTGGAACTACGAAGTACACTTTTGAGCCGTCAACGTCGGATGTGGAAGATCAGTATTACCACTACCCCGAAGTAGTAGCTCCAGTTGGAAACTCAACGAGAACCGTTTCGATCGAAGAGAACTGTGTCGGGTACAAATACGGGGAGAACACGATGTCGTTCCTTTTTGGATGGGAGAAGAAAATTCTGGACCTTAAAACCACTTTGCAATTTGAACTGGTATTATCTGGATCTAAATCTCCTGTTAAGCCGTGGCACGGATATGGAAAGATTCCGCAGGGTACTCATCTTCTGGACGAAAGTCCGATAGAAAAGATCTTTAAAGTCTCTGGAAGTGTGAAGAAAAGATGGGGAGATCTATCAGCTGGATTGAAACTCGAGTTCGAACACGTTGAAAATCCACTGAAGCTTGTGAAGGAAATTTACAAACCGTCTGAAGGTGTTGACAACTCTTGGTACTTGACTGCTGGAGTGTCATACTCTTTCTGAAGGGCAGAAAAAGAATCTCTCAGCACCATCCAAATCCTTAAAAAATCGAGCTTCCTTGCAAAAGGATTTGACCACACTCTTTGAATACTCACTTCCTGAAAACTCCATGAACGTATCCCACTTCCTGCCATATCTTTTGAAATAACCCCTTATGAAATCCATTCCATCTTTCCCGGAGAAGATCGCATCAGCCGGTTCGAACGTGACTTCTCTAGGAACTTTGAAATTCATTTCAACGTACGGTGGATTCGAAACGACGAGTTCTATGTCATCGAAAAACTTCTCAAACGGATCGAGATACTCGCCATTTGAAAACTCGACCAGATGAGAAACCCCGAGCCTTTCCGCATTTTCCTTTGAAAGAATTATCGCCTCATCGTTAACATCGGTCCCAAACACCCTAATGCCAGCTAATTTCGCCATCGATATGGATATAACCCCGCTCCCGATTCCTATCTCAGCCGCGGTTTTTACGCCTTTTGATTTCACATAATCAAGGACGATTTCAACAAGTGTCTCCGTCTCATACCTGGGTATGAACACCCCTTCTCTCACTGTGAATTCCATTCCCATGAATTCCTTGACGCCCGTTATGTATTGAAGAGGATAACCGGTTTTTCTGAGCGAGATCTTCTCCAAGATTTCATCAAGGACATCTTCCGGGATTTCCTTGTCCAAATTCGATAAAACCCACGCCTTCGTCTTCCCCAAGGCGCGGGCTATTATGAGTATCTCATCCGTCAGATACTCTCCGTCTATGAGATCTCCTATTTTCATATCCCCATGGCTTTTCTTATCTCAGGGTCCATCATCTCAGGAGACCACGGCGGATCGAAGGTGAGTTCAACCTCGACCTCATTCGCACCGAGTTCTTTCACCTTTCTCTCAACGTCGGATACTATCATAGGACCGAGTGGGCACATCGGTGTGGTGAGGGTCATGAGGATCTTCACGTTATCGCTTTCGTCTATATCTATGTTGTATATGAGTCCCAAGGATACGACATCGAGGCCCACTTCGTAGTCTATTACATCCTTTAAGGCTTCTCTGACCTTTTCTTCGGTCAACCTATTTTCTGACATTCTTTTCACCTCCAGAGCGGATTTTAACATATTTCTACTGTTGGTTGTCCGACGTGTGCGGCTTGAGTTTCATGGATAGTGCGTCGTCACCGAACTCGAGGTCGAATATGGAGAATTTCTTCAATATAGAAGAGATCCTCCTTGGATACACCTTCAGCTCGTCTCCGTCGTACTCGAACATCCCTCCTGAGTGATCTTTTATTATCTTCTTTATCATGGACATCGTGTCCACGGAGAATATTATGGGATCTTCAGGAGAGGACTGTGTGTGCTTCAGCTTAAACTTTATGGATATCGGTATCTTGACGAATCCCATCACCTTGCTTGTGAGTATGACGTTAAGCACTTGATCTTTTCTCTCTATCTTCACCTCGTGGAATTCACCGAAATCCTCGATAAACTTCTTAATCAATTCGTATCCGATGTCCAGTTTTATGTAATCCAAAGATATCCCTCCTCAAACGCCGAACACTTCTTCCGCAGCTTTCACAAACTCTTCGCTCATTTCATCGAAGAGGTTCACCAACCTAACCTTTTTCACCGAACTACCCGGATGGTCTTTGAAGAATTTCTCTATCGCTCTGAGCATTATCCTCGTTCCTCTGTCTTTGGGGAATCCGAAAATCCCCATACTTATTGCTGGCATGGCTATGCTCTCAATCCCAAGCTCATGGGCTCTCAAAAGAGCGTTGTAAACCGCTTTGAAAAGAAGATCCTCTTCATCGTTTCCTCCACCCCTCCAAACTGGGCCGACCGCGTGTATTACGTATTTCGCCTTAAGACTCCCGGTCCCAGTCACCGCAGCCTGACCGGTTGGAACCGAGCCGTGCTTCCTTACGTACTCGTTTGACTCCCTCTGTATCTCGTATCCACCCGCCCTGACTATGGCCGCAGCGACACCTCCTCCATGCTGGAGGTGAGAATTGGCGGCGTTCACTATCGCATCCGTAGACTCATCGGTTATATCACCTGTCACTATCTCTATCTCCCTTTCACCGATCATCACTACTTTTTTTGTCTTTCCCATGTCGATCACCTCCGAAAGTGAATTATAACCCTAAGTTTCTCTCGTAGATGGTATAATTAAAACAAATAAAATAAAAGAAAGAAGGTTGAAGGACGGTGAGGTGGGTATACGAAAATGTAGATCAGAGTGAGGTCGAAAGGATCTCAAAGTTTTTTGGAATACCGCGGCTTGCTTCCGAAATCATTCTCAGGAGAAAGATCGAGAACGTAGAGAATTACCTAAATCCGAGTGAGAGGTTGGTGTACGACCCATTCTTGATGACGGACATGGACAGGGCGGTGGACATACTCATAGACGCGTGGAAGAAGAAAAAGAAAATACTGATACATGGTGACTACGATGTCGATGGAATAACCGGAGCGTCACTGCTATATTCTTTCATGAAGAGAAGGGGATGGAAGGTAGAAGTTTACATTCCAAACAGGATGAACGAGGGATATGGGATAAGTCTTCAAGCGATAAGAAGATTTGCGAAAAGCGGCGGTGATCTGCTTCTAACCGTGGATTGTGGTTCAACCGCCGTTGAAGAACTGGAAGAAGCGAAAAAACTCGGCTTGACCGTCGTCGTCACCGATCAC
>JALVXE010000161.1 GCA_027038385.1 Thermotogaceae bacterium | reverse complement strand
AAAGTCAGAGTTACTAATATAGAAAGGATGACTTCTGCTGGGAGCTCGGTATACGTGAACTTCGTGAGAAGTAGCCATATGACCAAGCTCGTTATGAAAGCACTCACGCCTCAACACCTCCTCGAACCAGAAGCATATCACATTCACCGCCAAAATTCATCAAGAGAATTGTGACAGAAATCCTTTTTTGATTTCACAAACTAAGGTTACATATCAAACCGAGAACTTGGTTATCCGGTTCTTACCATGCCTTTTAGAGAAATACAACGCTTCATCAGCGTCTTCTATCATCTCCACAACCGTTCTGTAACTCTTCACACTTGTGGATGTCACCCCACCACTGATGGTTATCCTCAAGTTCGGATTTATCTTCTTCCAGTCGTTCTTCTCCACGTTTTCTCTGAACCTTTCCATAGCCTTGTAGGCCTCGCCTATATCCGCAGATATGATCCCAACTGAGAATTCTTCTCCGCCGTATCTTCCAACTATATCTACTTCTCTAAAGGACTTCTTCATTATGGATGCGAGTTCCCTTAGGACATCGTTTCCTGTCAAATGTCCAAACGTATCATTCACTTTCTTGAAATCGTCTATGTCCACTATACCCACCGCGAAATCGGTTCCGTTTCTCTTCGATATCATGAAGTTCTCCGTGAGTTTTTCCATGAGAGCCCTATAGTTCAAGAGCTTTGTGAGTTCGTCTATCTTAGCCTGTGTAACGGCGGAAGAATAGGTGAGGGCTATCTCGAACAATGGAGAAAGATTTGTTGCTATGTCAACCATGATCTCGAGATCCTCCATCTGAAGGTTATCCGCCTCAACACCGATCACTCCAACCTCTTCTTCGTTTTTAACTATGAAAGGTATGAGATTTGGAACAAAGCTCCCCTTTTTCGTGTTTCCACCTATCTTCCAGCTCATCGGAATAACCGGTCTGCTGAGAACCGCGAAGAGGGTATCTCTGATGTCCTCGAAATTAACGGCAACACCCTCTTCCCTTGAAACGACGAAAAGCCTTCCCTTAAACGGATCGAGCATCATGGTGACGACTATTTTAGCAGGCACTAATTGGAATATGAGGTCGGATAGCTTCCAGAGTATGTGGTCCTCATCCGTGATGTATTTGAAAAGAGAATATATCTCGTTCTTTATAGTCTCCTTGAGAAGAAGTTTTTCAAGGAGCAGGTTTATCTCGTATATAGGCTTTGGCATGGAATCCTTCAAGAAGGATCTATCAGCCCTGAAGGTATCGTCTTCGAGGAACTTCACGATGTTAGACCTCAACTCTTCTGGATCGCTATCCTTCATTAAGAAGCCGCTCGCACCGGACTTTTCAGCCCAGAATCTGTTGAGCGTCTCGTTGAGCGAAGTCATTATTATCACACCGCTGTTTTTAAACGCGGGCTCATTTCTCAAAATCCTACAGAGTGTGTACCCCCTTAGAAGAGGCATCTCGATATCTGTGAATATCACATCGGGTACAAACTCAAAGGCTTTGTTGTACGCTTCAAGACCATCTTCCGCAGTCTCAACCACATCACCGTGACTTTTTACAACGTCGGATATGAAGCTCCTCCACACCTTGCTGTCGTCCGCAACCAACACCCTTTTCATAAGTTCACCTCGCCATCGTTTCCAGTAAGAGGATTATCTCACTCAAACTCCTTTTGACAACTCTTCTAACATCCCTTGACACCTGCTCTGGAAGATACCCGAAATCCGGATCGCTCTGAACTATCACTCTTCCACCGATTTCTATAATCTTTCTCGCTCCTTCAACACCGTCCCTCCCAAGGCCTCCTAACACTATTGCCACAGCCCTTTCTTTCAGATAAATCGCAGCGCTTTCAAACAGCTTGTCTATGCTCGGAGCTATGGATCCTGTAGAGTTCTCAGCTTTAACCGTTTCCCTTCCAGCAAGAACGACATCCTTACCCTTGCCAGGGAAATACACCACTCCTGGCTTCAAAGTCTCTCTGTTCTCCACAAGAACCACCTTTTTTTGCGTCTCTCTTCCTATCCACCTGGCGAAATTCTCGACCTCCGACAACAAATTGTGCTGTGCTATAACTACGGGTATCTTTAAGCTCTTAACACCTGATAGAAGCCTTTTCAGGGTTTTCGGCCCCCCAGCAGAAGATCCGATAACCACTGGAATCACTCATGACTCCCCTTTCATGAAAGACAGGATCTTATCTATATCCTCACCTTTCGAAAGAAACGCGCCAGCTCCCGCTCTTTCAGCAGCCGTTCTGCTCTCAGGAGTGTCCGATGTGGTAAGTATAGCAACTCGAATATTCGGATTTTTCTCTTTTATCCTCTCAAGCAATTCCACGCCGTTTCCATCGGGAAGTTCTAAATCGATTATCGCATAGTCAAAATCCTCAGAGTCGGCTATTTCAATGGCTCTCTTTACATTTGGAACACCTTCGACGGAGTACCCTGCCCTTTCCAATATCCTCATCACCACCAACCTGGTGAGAGGCGAGTCGTCCACAACGAGCACTTTCCGCTCTCTTTCAATTTCTCCTGACTTTTCCTCGAACTTCGACGGGTCTACAACAGGTATTGGGGCATTTCCGAGTCCCAAAGCGAAGCCGGTTATGAACGGTATGGGGAGATCACTGCCCTTTAAAGAGACATCCCTGACGTCTTGTATATCATCTACTGCCACTGCGTTGCCTTTAGACAGAACGGCCAGACGGAAGCTACCATTGCAGAAATCCAGAACCCTGTAGAGCCTGTCTTCATGGAGGACGAATTTCTTTCCATACTTATAGTAAACGTTCCTTACTTTGATCACCTCTTCAACGTCGTCTGCTTTCAAGGCGAAAATGGACCTTCCCCTTCTCAAAATCAGACATCTCTTCAAATACCTTCTGAGAGGTATTCTCAAGATGAACTTCGTCCCTCTTCCAGGTGAAGTTTCCACAGAAATGGTTCCTTCTCTACTTTCGACGAACTTCTTAACCGCGTCAAGCCCCACCCCTCTTCCTGCTCTTTCATCGGTCATGTCCTTTGTGGAGAATCCGGGATGAAAGATCACCTCGAGAGGATTTGAGAAGTCTATTCCGAGTCTTATCGCCTTCTCTTTCACCTGATCAAGATCTATTCCCCTTCCGTCGTCAAAAACCTCGACTACTATTTCTCCACCGTCTATAAAAGATCTTATCCCGACCATTCCCCTCTCGTTCTTTCCAGATCCTCTTCTCTCATCTGGGGTCTCTATACCGTGAACCACGGCATTTTTGACCAGATGAACGAGAGAGTCCCTGAGAACTGAAGCATCTTCCTTTTCTATCATCGATCCTTCAACATCGACTGAGAAACTAACCTTCTTTCCAAGATCATTGGCATCGCTGAGAACCATCTCTTCAAACCCTTCCAAAACCTTTTCCAATCTCACGTACTTCATCCTTTCGTACATCCTGATTAACTTCTTCTTCAGCATGCTGATTAGCATCTCCGATAGCTCCATATCACCACTCTTCATGTGAGTCTCAAGCTCCACTACGTTGTCTATTATCTCTTCGAGCATTCCGACGAACTTTTCACCAGACTCGAGATTTTTATAGCCCTCTCTGGAGATCCTTTTCTTGCCGTCAAGTACATCCTTGAGCTCTATCAAGTCTTCCTCGCCTATATCGCTGCGGGACGATATGAAATCTAACCCATCGATCAAATTCACTATCGACGATTCACTGATCAAGGAAGTATCGTTTCTCCAATCTCTCAAGATATCTTCCAGCATGTGAAAAGCCTTCTGAAATCCTCTCATTCCAACAAGGCTTGCAGAGCCCTTTACAGTGTGTATTGCTCTGAAAGCCTTTTCCAACATTGAATAGTTGTTGAAATCACTCAGAAGGATCTTCAAAGACTCCTTGGCTTCTTTAATCCTTCCTTCCATCTCTTCAAAGAACATTTTGATCAGATCCATCTTCTCAGCTCCTCTTCGCTGAGAACATCTATTTGCTCATCACCGTAAACGACGAATTCTCTTCCGTCAACTTCAACCGCTTCTGCACTCAGAATCTCGAAAGACTCACATGGAACACCGATACTTCCCAAAATCACAATCCATTTAGGTTCCACTTTCCACTTTGAGAGAACCGCAACAACGTTCTTGGAAGATTTTACAAATCCATAGAGATTTCCCAAGTCAAAGATATTCACCCTAGTCGAGTCGGATATCTCGGATATATCCTCCATCCTCACCGCGTACTTTTCCCCACCGACATGAAGAATCAAAATTTCTCGATCTTGCACACGATCAACATTTTCCTCTTCAGACTGAGGGACTGACCTTGAAATGTCAACTCTGGGGAGATTTTCCACACTCTCTTCTCTTAAAATATAAACCACGCCTTCGTCATACCTGTAAGCTTTCTTGAAATAGACTTCGAGGTTCTCTGAAAGCTTTATCTCATCACTCAAATCTTCATATCCGATTACCGAACTTATACCGATAGCGTAACCGGATTTCAGAATTACGAATATACGTATCTCACCATCCCCTAGGACTCCCTTTACACCGACCATCGGGTAGATTTCCCCCGAATCTTCCAGAACCTTTTGAGATCCCGAGCCACTCCACGGAATCGAGAAAGTCTTTGCTTCGGCGAGCTTCTTTACAGCCGTCTCCTCTATTCCGATGAACTCTCTTTCGAGCCCTATATCACAGATGAGGATCTTCACCAGGCAAGCACCCTCTCAAGTCTTCTTATCTCAATATCACCTGGAAACCTTTTCTTAGCTTCTCTTAGGACCTTCAAAGCCTCCTCGTGAAGACCCATATAGGCAAGAGACAGTATCTCATATTTCCAAGCAAGAACATTCCTCAAGTTATCGTTTTTCAGAAACCTCGACCAACTCAGGGCTTCCTCATAAAGTCCAGCATTCAGCAGCCTTTTAACCATCTCTACCCTCTCAAATGGCTCATCTTCAGAAAGACTCACCTTTACTATGTCAATCTCCGTACCGTTGGAGACCGATCTTCTTCTCTTTCTCCAAAACACCGCCTTTCCCACCGGAAAAGGCTCAAACTTCTCAAGGATTTGCCAGTAGATCTCACCTTTTCCGAGAATGAGTAACCCGTCGTCTTTCAGAAGATCATGAATTTTATTCACCAGATCCGAGACTCCTTCATCGTTCATATATATCATCACGCGCCTTGCAAAAATAACGTCGTACTTGTTTTCCATGGGAATGTGGAAAGCACTGAGAACCTTAAAACTCAAACCGTCTTTATAGATGTCTTTCACTTTGAAATCTTCTCCTGAGGTCCTGAAATATCTGTCAATCTCATGAACTGACATCCCGCGTAACTTCCACTTATTGTAAGTTCCGAGAAGTGCCTTCTCTATCTTACGGTTGTCTACATCGATCCCCAGTATTTTCTTAAACCAACCCTTCAAAACGAAGGAAGCGGTGTACACTTCCTCACCTTCAGAACAACCTATGCTGAGAATCTCAAGATTCTTGAAATTCGGCACGGCTTTTGGAATGGCCTCCCATGTCTCCCTGTCCCTAAAGAAATAGCTCTCGCCGACGGCGAGGTTCGATAAAGCCACTGCCCTTAGGGACTTCTTCGACATGTCAAGAGACATAAGCCTCTTGATAGTTCTTTCCATGTGTTCTTTGTTTATATCAAGCTTGTACTTCCATATGATCTCTCTGACGATACTTTCAACAGTTTTCCTATCAGCCATATCAAGATAAATGATAACACGATAGACACAGGGATTGGGAGCTCAATTGTGGGAAACTTGGAAAACAGGAGCAAAACTTTCTCAACAAACTTATCAATTGGTGACAAACCTGACGCGAGTAAATCTGAAAATCCAAAACCTCCGAAAAACGCGGATACGGCTGTAATCTCCGCAACGAAAACCTGAAGCATCGACAATGGAGAGAGCAAGATCGACACGATGGGAGACATAACATTCAACTCTTGAAAGAATATCAATATTGCCGGTAGTGAAAACACATAGGCATAGATGGGAACTTTCCACCATCTTTTATCATCCATGGCAACTATCACACCGAGTGTGGCGGAATATGACAGAACAAAAGAAGGTGAAAAGATTATGTAAGGGTCAAGCATCATGGAAACTAGCGCACTCAATCCCAGGATGTTGAGCCTACCAACGGGGTAATCCAGGAGCTTTGAAACTGTGAAAAATACAAGCATCATATACGCTCTGACTGCAGACGGGGATGGACCGCTCATCATTATGAACGGAATTACCGCAACTAGAGAGATTGGATAGATCAGGAACATCGATCTGAAAAACGAGGAAACGAAGAGAACCAAGATATAGAACACGACTCCCGTGTGAAATCCGGAAAAGGCGAAAAGGTGCGAAACTCCTGCTCTTCTCGCTACATCCATGGGATTCGACAGCGCCATGTTTAAAGAAACGCTATTCTTCTTTAAGAGCCTTTCCCTAGTTTCCCAAACTCTTATCTTCAGCCTATCTATTGGAGAAAGATCGATTGAAAAGTCCCAGCACTTTCTCAACTTGTATTCTGGAAAAGAGTCAACCTTAGTTATTCCCTTGCAGTAAACCCTCTTCCCGGGAGAAACACTCCTCGCCAAAGCTTTTCCAGGAATCTCTTCCCACTCACCGTTGTTCAGAATCCTCATATTCGACACCACAAATCCCCGGGAATTGAAGGAACCTACCTTTCCTAGTACCTCTATTCCGCCTGGATTTGGTCTGAAAGACAGGAGAAAACCTAAAATCATGAAGAAAAGTATCGGAAGAATCTTTGGCTTAAATAGCGAAGCGGGAATGATCAAAAGGATCACCCAAAAGGGCCCCCCGAGAATCCTCGTGAGGGTCCCCGTGGCGAAAAACAAGGATGATATGAGAAAAGGAGATTTCATGCTCCAAACTTTTCGAGCCTACCAGCATGAGCGAGTATGAGTGTCATAGCATCGAGAGCGTAGAACGTTCCAAGAGCTCCTCTCGCACATTCGAATTCGTCGAATTTTTCAGATAGTCCCTTCCTTGCGAATTTGGAGTGTATCAAGAACGGGACGGGATGCCAGCTGTGGGATTTCATAAGGCATGGTGTTGAGTGATCCCCAGTTATGACAAGCACATCTGGCTTGAGATCCAATATCTCAGGAAGGATAGTATCTGTTTCCTCTATGATGTGAACTTTCTCGTCGAACTTTCCATCCTCACCGTAGGAATCTGTCTTCTTCACATGAAAGTAGAAGAAGTCGTAATCGTTCCAATGTTTTTTCAGGGTCTCCAGCTCGTCTTCGATCGTATCTCCAGTTTGAAGAACATCCATTCCAACAAGCTTCGCTATTCCCCTGTACATTGGATACGTTGCTATAGCACCGGCTCTAACCTTGTAAACGTCTGGAAATTGAGGGAGCTTCGGATATTTCGAGAATCCCCTTAAAAGAGCCCAGTTGATCTTTGGATTGTCCTTCAAGACCTCTCCTATCTTCTTTATAAGCTTGTTCACAACCTCCGCGGTTCTCTCAGCCTTCGGCTCCAAAGCCTTGGCCCACTCCATGGGTTTTCCTTCCTTCTGGGGATCTGCATCGCTTATAGCATCGTCAAGCCATTCAGCCGTGAACTTCACGACGAATCTATGTTCTTTTCCCGGGAAGAATTCTATCTTTACACCATCTATCTCTTCTATGTTCTCTTTGAGAACCTCGACGACTTTCGCACTTTCTTCTGTCGGCGGTCTTCCCGCTCTTCTGTCAACTATGACGCCATCTTTCATCGTAGCGAAGTTTCCCCTAGCGACCATATCGTCCTTTCCAACTTCTAAACCTATACCAAGGGCTTCGAGTATCCCCCTACCTATCTGGTACTTGATGGGATCATATCCAAAGAGAGCCAAGTGTCCTGGACCGCTTCCAGGGGTAATCCCGTACAGAACGGGTATGGTTTGTCCAAGCTCGCTCTCTTTGGCAAGGGAATCCATGTTGGGAGTCCTTGCCTTCATGAGCGGGGTCTTCCCATCAACTGGAAGGTCTCCCAACCCATCCATGACGAGGAGTACTATCTTCCCTCCAGAGCTCGTAACTATTTCCTTTATCACCTCATGCCTATCCATGATTTCACCTCCTCTACTCGAGCTCCTCTATGATCTTCTCGAGCCTCTCCATCTGATCCTTCACATCGTTCAGCCTTACTTTCG